>NZ_JBHWZH010000117.1:0-18949 GCF_042728285.1 Streptomyces sp. NPDC060194
CGGTGTGTCCGGGCCCGACGAGCCCGCCCCGGACCGCGTCCCGGGCCGCACGGAAAAGGACCACGCCCGCGTGGGTGCCCCTCGCCCGCGAGGGTGTGGTGTGCGGGGGACGCTCCGCGCCGTGCGCCGATCGACGGGCCTTCCGAGGCGTTCGCCGGCTTCGTGGCCTTCGACACCGGCGCCGGTCGGCGGGTAGCGCGGGGACGCCACCGGGTGCGGGCCGGGGCGCGGCCGGACGTGCGACGCGCCGCCGCCGGCCGGGGGCGGGTGGGGGAGGGGTGCCGTCCTCGACAGCGGACGCGCCGTGTGGTCGGGTGGACGGGGTCCGGACCCCGTGCCCCAGGAGGCCGCCATGACCGACGCCCCGCTGATCCACCGGCTCCTCGACGTCCCCGGCGGCCGGATCCACGTCGCCGAGCAGGGGGAGGGGCCGCTGGTCCTGCTCGTGCACGGCTTCCCCGAGTCGTGGTTCTCCTGGCGCCGGCAGCTCCCCGCGCTCGCCGCGGCCGGCTACCGGGCCGTCGCGATGGACGTGCGCGGCTACGGGCGCTCGTCGAAGCCGCGCGAGGTCGAGGCGTACGGGATGCTCGCGCACGTCGCGGACAACGTCGGCGTGGTGGCCGCGCTCGGGGTGCAGACGGCGACGGTCGTCGGCCACGACTGGGGGTCGCCGATCGCCGCCGCCTCCGCGCTGCTGCGGCCCGACGTGTTCACGGCCGTCGGCCTGCTCAGCGTGCCCTACACCCCGCCGGGCGGGCCGCGTCCGACGGACGCGTTCCGGCGGCTGGGCGGGGACGAGGAGTTCTACGTCACCTACTTCCAGGAGCCCGGCCGGGCCGAGGCCGAGATCGAGCCGGACGTCCGCGGCTGGCTCGCCGGGTTCTACGCGGGCGCGTCCGCCGAGACCATGCCGGGCCCGGGCGAGGCGGCGATGCACCTCGTCCCGCCGGGCGGGCGGATGCGCGACCGGTTCTCCACCGAGCGGCTGCCGTCATGGCTCTCCGAGGAGGAACTCGACCTGTACGCAGGGGAGTTCGAGCGCACGGGGCTGTCCGGCGGGCTCAACCGCTACCGCAACATGGACCGCGACTGGGTGGACCTCGCGGCCTGGCGCGGCGCCCCGCTGCACCAGCCGTCGCTCTTCATCGGCGGCGACCACGACGGCCCGACCCACTGGCAGGCGAAGGCGATCGAGGCGTACCCGCGCACGATGCCCGGTCTGGTCTCGTCGCACATCCTCAAGGACTGCGGGCACTGGATCCAGCAGGAGCGGCCGGAGGAGGTCAACCGGCTGCTCGTCGACTGGCTGGGGCTGCTGCCCGGAGCGTGAGCGCGCGGGGGACGGGGCGGGTGCGGCGCTCGACACCCTGTCCGCCGCACCCGCCCCCGGGCGTACGGGCCGTCCATTGTCCGTCCGCCGCCCGCCCGGCAGGCTGATCCGCGTGACGACGCCCCGAGCACGTACCCTCAGCCGCCGCTCCCTCCTGCGCACCCTCGGCGGCGGGGCCGCCGGGCTCACGCTCGCCGGGTGCGGGGTGCCCGCCGCGTACATCGAACCGGGCGAGCGCGGGGCGCGCGACCGGTCCGCGCGGGAGCGCCGGGTCGACTTCGCGAACTGGCCGCTCTACATCGACACCGACGACGACCGGCCCTCCCGCCGGCCCACCCTCGACGCGTTCACCGCGCGCACCGGCGTGAAGGTGAACTACACCGAGGAGATCAACGACAACGACGAGTTCTTCGGCAAGATCAGCCCGGCCCTGATGAACCGCCAGGAGACCGGGCGCGACCTGATCGTCATGAGCGACTGGATGGCCGCGCGGTTCGTCCGCCTCGGCTGGGTGCAGCAGATGGACCGCGCCCGGCAGCCGCACGTCGAGAAGTACCTCGACCCGCTGCTCCGCACCCCCGCCTTCGACCCCGGCCGCGCGGCGTCCGTGCCCTGGCAGTCCGGGATCACCGGCATCGCGTACAACCGCAAGGCGCTCGGCCGCGAGATACGCGGTGTGAACGACCTGTGGGCCGACGACCTGCGCGGGCGGGTCACCCTGCTCTCCGGCATGGACGAGGCGTTCGCGCTGCTCATGCAGGGCGACGGCGTCGACGTCACCCGCTGGACGCGGGACGACTTCCACCGCATGTGCGACCGGGTGCGCACCCAGGTCTCCCGCCGCCAGATCCGCCGCTTCACCGGCAACGACTACATCAAGGACCTCTCCAGCGGCGACGTCCTCGCCTGCCAGGCCTACAGCGGCGACGTCATCCAGCTGCAGGCCGACAACCCCGACATCGAGTTCCTCGTCCCCGAGGAGGGCGCCGAGCTCTGGGCCGAGTCCCTGATGATCCCCGACCTCGCCCGCCACAAGGCGAACGCCGAGGCCCTGATCGACCACTACTACCGCCCCGAGGTCGCCGCCGAGCTCGCCGCCTGGGTCAACTACGTCTGCCCCGTCCCCGCGGCCCGCGACGTCCTCGCCTCCGCCAAGGACGAGGACTCCAACGCCCTCGCCGAGGACCCCCTGATCTTCCCCGACGACGCCATGCGCTCCCGCCTCGCCATCGCCCGCGACATCACCCAGGAGGAACGCACGGAACTGGCGAAGGAGTGGAACGCGATCGCGGGGTTGTGATCAGCGGCTCGCGAGGACCCTGCCCAGGACGTCCACGCGGTTGGTCGTGATGGAGTCGACGCCGGCGGTGACGAGGCGGCGCAGGGAGCGGGCGGTGTCGGGGGTCCAGGTGGAGAGCAGGTAGCCGGCGTGGTGGACGGCGGTGACGAGCTCCGAAGTGGCCAGCCCGAAGCGGTAGTTGAGGTAGCGGGGGCGGATCGCCGCGAGGAGGGCGGGGCGGGGTGCGGCCGCGGACGTGCAGGTGAGGGCGATCTCGGCGGCGGGGTCGGCGGTGCGGAGGCCGAGCATGGCGGCGGGGCCGGCGCAGTAGTGGACCCGGTCGGCGGCGCCGGCGTCCCGGACCACGCCGACGACTCTGCGGGCGGCGGCCTCGGAGGCGTGGGGCAGGTCGAGCAGGAGCGGGCGGTCGCCGACCGCGGCGAGCGTCTCGGCGAGGGTCGGGACGCCGCCGTCGGTCAGGGCGCGCAGCCGGTCGGCGGTGAGGGCGTCGAGCCGGACGGCGGGGCCCCACAGGCGCTTCAGGGTGGCGTCGTGCAGGAGGACGGGGACGCGGTCGGCGGTCAGCCGGACGTCGACCTCCACGGTGTCCGCCCCGTACGCGTACGCCGAGCGGATCGACGCGAGGGTGTTCTCCCGTACGCGGTAGGGGTCCCCGCGGTGGCCGACGACGGTGACCTGATGTCCCATGCCGCCATTGTCGGCCCCGCGCGACGCACGCGCCTCGCGGGTCCCGACCGTTCGCGTGAGCGTCAGCCCGCGTTCGCCGCCAGGTACGCGTCCGTGTAGGCGTCGATCTCCGCGGCGATCCGCGCCTTGCCGGCCTCGTCCAGGAAGGACGCCTCCACCGCGTTCCTGGCCAGCGCGGCGAGACCGCGCTCGTCGAGGTCGAGGAGGCGGGCGGCGACGACGTACTCGGTGTTGAGGTCGGTTCCGAACATCGGCGGGTCGTCGGAGTTGATCGTCACGAGGACGCCGGCGTCGACGAACGTCCGCAGCGGGTGCTCGTCCAGCGTCGCGACGGCGCGGGTGGCGATGTTCGAGGTCGGGCAGACCTCCAGCGGGATGCGGTGCTCGGCGAGGTACGCGAGCAGCTCGGGGTCCTGCGCGGAGCTGGTGCCGTGGCCGATCCGCTCGGCGCCCAGCTCGCGGATCGCGTCCCAGACGGTCCCGGGTCCCGTCGTCTCGCCGGCGTGCGGGACGGAGTGCAGGCCGGCGGCGACCGCCCGGTCGAAGTACGGCTTGAACTGCGGGCGCGGGACGCCGATCTCCGGGCCGCCGAGGCCGAACGCGACGAGGCCCTCGGGGCGCACGCCCTCCTCGGTCGCGAGGCGTGCGGTCTGCTCGGCCGCCTCCAGGCCCGCCTCGCCGGGGATGTCGAAGATCCAGCGCAGGACGACGCCGAGCTCGCTCTCGGCCTGGTGGCGCGCCTCCTCGATGGCGGCCATGAAGGCCTTCTCCTCGATCCCGCGGCGGGTCGACGACCAGGGGGTGATCGTCAGCTCCGCGTAGCGGATGTTCTGCCGGGCCATGTCCCGGGCGATCTCGAACGTCAGCAGCCGGACGTCCTCCGGGGTGCGGACCAGGTCCACCACCGACAGGTAGACGCGGATGAAGTGCGCGAAGTCCGTGAACGAGAAGTACTCCGCCAGCGCGGCGGGGTCCGTCGGGACCTCGGAGTCCGGGTGGCGGGCGGCCAGTTGCGCCACGATGCGCGGGGACGCCGACCCGACGTGGTGCACGTGCAGCTCCGCCTTCGGCAGGCCCTCGACGAACGGCAGCAGGGGGTGCGGATCGGTCACGAGGGGGCCTCCGGGGTGCGGCGGACGGACGGGTGCTGGGATCATCGTATGCGGGGGCCCGAGCCTGACCCGAAGCGACGAGTGGGGGACCACGTGAGCGACCAGCCGGACTACGACGACCCCTGGGCCCCACCGGAGCGCAAGCACGGGCGGCGCGATGAGGGGGCGGGGAGCTTCGACGTGCCGTCCGGCCCGTCCGGCACGGGCGGCGCGGGCGCGTCCGGCGGCGACGGGCCGATCGCTCCCGGTGCGCGCGGCGGGGGAGGTTCCGGCGGTCTGCCGGGGAGCGAGGCGCCCGGCCTCGGCGGCGCGGAAGCAGGCTCGACGGGTGCGCCCGGAGCCATGCCCGACCACGCGCCCGAGCCCGGCGACGCGGCCGGTCCCGCCGGCCCGGTGGAGGAGCGCGTCTCGCTGAGCAAACCGGCGGACCGCGCGGGAGGTCCCGGCGAGGTCTCGCCCGACTGGCCCGCCCCGCCCCCGCCCGCCACCCCCGCGCCCGCCCCGCACTGGGGCGCGCCCGGCGGGCACACCGGCTGGGGCACGCCCGTTCCCCCCGGCGACGGCGTCCCACCGCCCCCGATGGGCCCTGAAGGGCCCTCGCCCGCGTACGGCTACCCGCACACCATGCCGGGCCACCCCGGCCCGCCCGCCCCCTCCCCGTACGGCTACGGCGGGTACGGCTACGGCTGGCCGGGCGCGCACGGTCCGCAGCCGCAGAACGGCTTCGGCATCGCCGCGCTGGTGCTCGGCATCGTCTCCGTCGTCCTCTTCTGCGTCTGGGGCCTCGGCGTCGTCCTCGGCGCGCTCGCCCTGGTCTTCGGCATCCTCGGCCGCCGCCGGGCCAACCGGGGCCAGGCGGACAACGGCGGCGTCGCCCTCGCCGGCATCATCCTCGGCGCCATCGGCGCGGTCGTCAGCGCGGTCTTCCTCGGCTTCCTCTTCTGGGCGATCAACGAGGACGCCGGCGGCGGCGACGACTACGGCGACGACACGACGTACCGCACGTCGGTCAGCGAGCCCCTGACGCGCTGACGGCCGTCCAGGCACAAAGGGCGCGGCCCCGCGCGGGCGCGGCGCGCGTCTCACGCGCCCTTCCGGTCCCCGCCACCGCCTCCGCCGAGGTCGGCGAGCACCTCCTCCAGCGAGCACCTCGGCCCGTCACCCTCCTCCGCGAGGGTCCGCGCCGCCACCCTCGCCAGGTACGCGTCGAAGGCGTCGTCAGAGACCTCCTCCCGCAGCCACGCCCGCGCCGCCATCAGGGCCTCGCCCAGGAGGTTCAGGCCGCGCCAGGCGGCCGGGTCCTGGGCGCGGGGGTCGGCGGCGGCGAGGCCGATGCCCCAGACGCGGTCGAGAGGGCTCGCCTCGACGAGGACGCGGTCGCCGGTGGCGAGGAGGAAGTCGCGCAGGGCGGGGTGCCGCGCGAACTTGTGGATGCTCCCCGCGGTGACGATCGCGAGCCGCTCGCGGGCCCAGACGGCCTCGTCGAAGCCCCGGACCAGCCGGCCCGCCTTCTTCGCCAGCGCCGGGTTCGGCGCCTCGACGGCCCGGCGCTCCGCCTCCGCGTCACCGAAGAGCCGCGCCTTGCCGGCCATCATCCAGTGCTCCGCCGTCGCGTACTCCACCCCCTCCACGGTGAACGGCGCGGGCCACCACTGGCTCAGGCAGCTCGCCGTGACCCGCCCCCGCGGGTCGGGGGTGTGCCCCCAGAAGAACAGGTACTTGATCCGCCCCATGTCGCCCATGCAGAAGAGAATGGCAGCCACCACTGACATTCCGTCGTGGCAATCCAGCCAGGGCCCGACACATGGTCGACCGATTCGGTTGCGTAACCCAAAGGCAACAACGGAATCCCTTGTTGACCTGGGACGCCTCTGCCAGGATCGGCAATCAATTCGAGCCGGAACTACGGAGAGCACGCACGTGACCGACGACCGTTTCGAGACGCAGAACCGTTTCCGCCCCGAGGACCGCTTCCCGGCCGGGGCGCAGTACATCGCCGGCGAGCTGAGGGCGGGGACGTCCGGGCGGACCCACCACGTCGTCGACCCGGCGACCGGCACGCGCGTGTGGACGTACGAGCTGGCCGGGACCGCCGACGTGGACGCCGCCGTCGCCGCCGCCCGCGCCGCGTTCCCCGGCTGGTCCGGGGCGACCCCGGGAGAGCGCTCCGACGCCCTGCACCGCTTCGCCGCCGTGCTCGCCGACCGCGCGGAGGAGTTCGCGCAGGCCGAGAGCCTCCAGTGCGGCAAGCCGCTCAAGTTGAGCCGCGAGTTCGACGTCCCCGGCACCATCGACAACACCGCGTTCTTCGCCGGCGCCGCCCGCCACCTCCAGGGCCAGTCCGCCGGCGAGTACACCGGCGACCACACCTCGTACGTCCGCCGCGAGCCGATCGGCGTCGTCGGGTCGATCGCGCCCTGGAACTACCCGCTGCAGATGGCCGCCTGGAAGGTCCTGCCGGCGATCGCCGCGGGCAACACGATCGTCCTGAAGCCCGCCGAGCTGACCCCGTTCACCTCGCTGCTCTTCGCGATGGCCGCCACCGAGGCCGGCATCCCGGCCGGGGTCGTCAACATCGTCACCGGGGCCGGGCAGGACGCCGGCGAGCACCTGGTGTCGCACCCGGACGTCGCCATGACGTCGTTCACCGGCTCCACCGCCGTCGGCAAGCGCGTCGCCGAGCTGGCGACCGCCACCGTCAAGCGGCTGCACCTCGAACTCGGCGGCAAGGCCCCCTTCGTCGTCTTCGACGACGCCGACCTGGAGGCCGCCGTGCACGGCGCGGTCGCGGGCTCCCTCATCAACACCGGCCAGGACTGCACCGCGGCGACCCGCGCCTACGTCCAGCGGCCGCTGTACGACGCGTTCGTGGAACAGGTCGCCGAGGTCATGGCGTCCGTCCGCGTCGGCGACCCGTTCGCCGCCGACACCGACCTCGGGCCGCTGGTCTCCGCCGCGCAGCGCGACCGCGTCGCCGCGATCGTCGAGCGGGCCCGCGGGTACGCCACCGTCGTCACCGGCGGCGAGCCGGTCAAGGGCGAGGGCGCCTTCTACCCGCCCACCCTGATCGCCGACGCCCCCCAGGACAGCGAGATCGTCCAGGCGGAGGTCTTCGGCCCCGTCCTCGTCGTGCTGCCCTTCGACAGCGACGACGACGGGATCGCGCTCGCCAACGACACCCCCTACGGCCTCGCCGCCTCCGCCTGGACCCGGGACGTCTACCGCGCCGGGCGGGCCACCCGCGAGATCCAGGCGGGCTGCGTGTGGGTCAACGACCACATCCCGATCCTCAGCGAGATGCCGCACGGCGGGTACAAGGCGTCCGGCTTCGGCAAGGACATGTCGTCGTACTCGTTCGAGGAGTACACGCAGGTCAAACACGTGATGTACGACAACACGGCGGTCGCCCGCAAGGACTGGCACCGCACGATCTTCGGGGACCGATAAGTCACGCCCAGTCACTCGGACACAGGGAGCACAGAGCGCATGCAGCACCACCGTTCGTCCACGGCGCCGACCGCCGAACGCGGCCGCGGGGCCCTCACCCGCCGGTCCCTGCTGACCGTCGGTTCGCTGGGCGCGCTCACCGCCGCCTGCGGCATCCCGCCGGCCCAGCGGACCGCCGACGAGAAGTCCGACGACTTCTCGTCCAAGGAGAAGACGCTCAACTTCTCCAACTGGACCGAGTACATGGACACCAGCGAGGACGAGAAGTCCCGCCCGACGCTGGCCGCGTTCACCCAGCGCACCGGCATCAAGGTCAAGTACGTCGAGGACATCAACGACAACGTCGAGTTCTTCGGCAAGATCAAGCCGCAGCTCGCCGCCGGCCAGGACACCGGCCGCGATCTGATCTGCGTGACCGACTGGCTCGCCGCCCGGATGATCCGCCTCGGCTGGGTCCAGAAGCTCGACCCGTCGAACCTGCCGCACGCCTTCGCCAACCTCGCCCCCCAGTTCCGCGACCCCGACTGGGACCCCGGCCGCGCCTACTCCTACCCCTGGACCGGCATATCCACGGTCATCGCCTACAACGCCAAGGCCACCGACGGCCGCGAGGTGACCTCGGTCTCCGACCTGCTCGATGCGCCCTGGCTCAAGGGCCGCGTCGGGCTCCTCTCCGAGATGCGCGACACCGTCGGCATGACCATGCTCGACCAGGGCAAGGACCCCCGCTCCTTCACCGCCGACGACTTCGACGCGGCGATCGCCCGGGTGCAGAAGGCCGAGGACCGCAAGCAGATCCGCCGGTTCACCGGCAACGACTACACCGCCGACCTCGACAAGGGCGACATCGCCGCCTGCCTCGCCTGGGCCGGCGACGTCATCCAGCTCCAGGCCGGCAACCCGGACATCAAGTACGTGATTCCCGAGGCCGGTTACATCACGTCCTCCGACAACCTGCTCGTCCCGGCGAAGGCCCGGCACAAGACCAACGCCGAGCGGCTGATCGACCACTACTACCAGCCCCCGGTCGCCGCCCAGCTCGCCGCGTACATCAACTACGTCTGCCCGGTGGACGGCGTGCGCGACGAGCTCGCGAAGATCGACGAGTCGATGGCGTCGAACACGCTGATCCTGCCGGACAAGGCGATGGCCGCGAAGTCGCACGGCTTCCGCTCGCTGACCGCGAAGGAAGAGACCGCGTTCGAGGGCAGGTTCGCCAAGCTCATCGGCGGCTGAGACGCGCCCCGGGCCACCCCCGGCCCGGCACCCCGCCGGGCCCCCGCCGCACCGCCCGGACCCGCGTCCCCCCAGCCCCGCCGCCGCCCGCACCCCCGCGCGCCGGCCCTTTCGGAAAGGACCGCAACACCCCATGACCACCACCGGCGGCGATGTCCGTCTCACCGGGATCAGCAAGTCGTACGGCTCCTTCACCGCCGTGCACCCGCTCGACCTGACCGTCCCGCAGGGCTCGTTCTTCGCGCTGCTCGGCGCGTCCGGCTGCGGCAAGACCACCACGCTGCGGATGATCGCCGGCCTGGAGGAGCCCAGCACCGGCACCGTGCTCCTCGGCGACCGGGACGTCACCCACCTGCCGCCCCACAAGCGGCCGGTGAACACCGTCTTCCAGTCCTACGCGCTCTTCCCGCACCTGGACATCGCCGAGAACGTCGCCTTCGGGCTGCGCCGGCGCGGCATCAAGTCGGTGAAGAAGCAGGTCGACGAGATGCTCGACCTCGTCCAGCTCGGCGACAAGGCGCACCGCAAACCCGCCCAGCTCTCCGGCGGCCAGCAACAGCGCGTCGCGCTCGCCCGCGCGCTCATCAACCACCCGCAGGTGCTCCTGCTCGACGAGCCGCTCGGCGCGCTCGACCTCAAGCTGCGCCGCCAGATGCAGCTGGAACTCAAGCGGATCCAGACCGAGGTCGGCATCACCTTCGTGCACGTCACCCACGACCAGGAGGAGGCCATGACCATGGCCGACCAGGTCGCGGTCATGAACGGCGGCCGCGTCGAGCAGCTGGGCGCGCCCGCCGAGCTGTACGAGAACCCGGGCACCACGTTCGTCGCCAACTTCCTCGGCACCTCCAACCTCATCCCCGCCGAGGTCGTCGAGGCCGCCGGCGACCTGGTGGTGGCCGCCGGCGACTGCAAGCTGCGGCTGCCCGCCGGGCGATGTTCCGCCGGCAGCGTGAGCGCCGGGGACCGGATCGTCGTCGGCGTGCGCCCGGAGAAGATCAGCCTCACCCACGCGGACGACGCCGACACCGTCCCCGCCGGCCGCAACCGGGTCACCGGGACCGTCGCCGCCTCGTCGTTCATCGGCGTCTCCACCCAGTACCTGGTCGACAGCCCCGGCCGTCCCACGCTGGAGGTCTACGTCCAGAACGTGGAGCGTGACGCCCGGCTCGCGCCCGGCGCGCGGGTCGTCCTGCACTGGAACCCCGAGCACACCTTCGGCCTGGACGCCGACCAGGCGATCGACGCCGGGGTGGGGGAGACCGCATGAGCACGACGCTCACCAAGGACACCGGGACCCCCGAGGCCCCGCCCGCCCCCGTCGTCCACAAGCCCTCCGCCCGCAAGCGGCTCGTCCCGTACTGGCTGCTGCTGCCCGGCATCCTCTGGCTGCTCGTCTTCTTCGCGCTGCCGATGCTCTACCAGGCCTCCACGTCCGTGCAGACCGGCTCCCTCACCGAGGGCTACGAGGTCACCTGGCACGTCGCGACCTACTGGGACGCGCTCGGCGCGTACTGGCCGCAGATGATCCGCTCGCTGGTCTACGCGGGCACCGCCACCCTGCTCTGCCTGCTGCTCGGCTACCCGCTGGCGTACCTGATCGCGTTCAAGGCGGGCCGCTGGCGGAACCTGGTGCTCGTCCTGGTCATCGCCCCGTTCTTCACCAGCTTCCTGATCCGCACCCTGGCCTGGAAGACGATCCTGGCGGACGGCGGCCCGGTGGTCGGCGCGCTCGACGCGCTGCACGTCCTCGACGTCACCTCCTGGCTCGGCTGGACCGACGGCAGCCGGGTGCTCGCCACCCCGCTCGCGGTGGTCTGCGGGCTCACGTACAACTTCCTGCCGTTCATGATCCTGCCGCTCTACACCTCGCTGGAGCGGATCGACGGCCGGCTCCACGAGGCCGCCGGCGACCTCTACGCCGCCCCGGCCACCGTCTTCCGCAAGGTGACGTTCCCGCTGTCGATGCCCGGCGTCGTCTCCGGGACGCTGCTCACCTTCATCCCCGCGAGCGGCGACTACATCAACGCCCAGCTGCTCGGCTCCACCGACACCCGCATGATCGGCAGCGTCATCCAGACGCAGTTCCTGACCGTGCTCGACTACCCGACGGCCGCCGCGCTGTCCTTCATCCTCATGGCGGTGGTGCTGCTCATGGTCACGGTCTACATCCGCCGCGCCGGAACGGAGGACCTCGTCTGATGGCCGCCGTCCGCTGGCTGAGGCGCAACGGGGTGGTCCTCGCGGGCCTCGCCACGCTCGCCTACCTGATCCTCCCCAACGTCGTCGTCACGGTGTTCTCGTTCAACAACCCCACCGGGCGGTTCAACTACACCTGGACGGAGTTCTCGCTCGACGCCTGGAAGGACCCCTGCGGCGTCCAGGACCTGTGCGGCTCGCTGTCCCTGAGCCTCCAGATCGCCCTGTGGTCGACGATCGCCGCGACCGCCCTCGGCACGATGATCGCCTTCGCGATGGCCCGCTACCGCTTCAAGGCGCGCGGCGCGGTCAACTCGCTGATCTTCCTGCCGATGGCGATGCCCGAGATCGTGATGGCGGCCTCGCTGCTCACGCTCTTCCTCAACATGGGCGTGCCGCTCGGCTTCTGGACGATCCTCATCGCGCACATCATGTTCTGCCTGAGCTTCGTCGTCGCGGCGGTCAAGGCGCGCGTGCTGTCCATGGACCCGCGCCTGGAGGAGGCCGCACGCGACCTCTACGCCGGGCCCGTGCAGACGTTCCTCCGGGTGACGCTGCCGATCGCCGCGCCCGGCATCGCGGCCGGCGCGCTGCTGTCGTTCGCCCTGTCGTTCGACGACTTCATCATCACCAACTTCAACTCGGGCTCCACCGTCACCTTCCCCATGTTCGTGTGGGGATCGGCCCAGCGCGGTACGCCTGTGCAGATCAACGTCATCGGCACGGCGATGTTCGTCATCGCGGTGCTGGTGGTCCTCACCGGCCAGTTCGTGGCCGGCCGGCGCAGGAAGAGCGCCGCACCGTAGGAGCAGAGACACCCGCAGGGGTGCGCAAGGGAGCTGAGAGCCATGGCCGTACGTCGTGCCATGAGCAGTGCACACATCACCGCGTCGCTGACCGACGCCCGTCCCTCCCCGTTCTGGCTGGAGGACCCCGGCCGCCCCGCCGCGCTGCCCGCCCTGTCCGGCGACGAGAGCTGCGACCTGCTCGTCGTCGGCGGGGGGTACAGCGGGCTGTGGACCGCGCTGCTCGCCAAGGAGCGCGACCCCGGCCGGGACGTCGTCCTGATCGAGGCCCAGGAGATCGGCTGGGCCGCGTCGGGCCGCAACGGCGGCTTCTGCGCCGCCTCCCTCACCCACGGCATCTCCAACGGCCTCACCCGGTGGCCGGGCGAGCTGGCGAAGCTGGAGGAGCTCGGCGCGCGCAACCTCGACGGCATCGAGGACACCCTGCGCCGCCACGGCATCGACTGCGCGTTCGAGCGCAGCGGTGAGATCGACGTGGCCACCGCGCCGCACCAGCTCGACGGGCTCACCGAGACCTACGAGGAGCTGCGGCGGCTCGGCCTCGACGAGGGCGTGGAGCTCCTGGACCGGGACGCGGTCCGCGCGGAGGTCGACTCGCCGACCTTCGTCGGCGGGCTGTACGACCGCCACGGCGTCGCCATGCTCGACCCGGCGAAGCTCGCCTGGGGCCTCAAGCGCGCCTGCGCGGACCTCGGCGTGCGGATCCACGAGCACACCCCCGGCACGGCGCTCGCCGCGCGCGGCGCTGGGATGGCCGTCCGCACCCCCTACGGGCGCGTCTTCGCCCGCCGGGTCGCGCTGGGCACGAACGTGTTCCCGTCGCTGGTGCGGCGGATCCGCCCGCTGACCGTCCCCGTCTACGACTACGTGCTGGTCACCGAGCCGCTCTCCGCCGAGCAGCTCGCCTCGGTCGGCTGGAAGAACCGGCAGGGGCTCGGCGACAGCGCCAACCAGTTCCACTACTTCCGGATCACCGCCGACAACCGCATCCTGTGGGGCGGCTACGACGCGATCTACCCCTACGGCGGCAAGGTCCGCGCCGAGCTGGACCACCGGCCCGAGACGTACGCCAGGCTCGCCGAGCACTTCTTCGCCTGCTTCCCGCAGCTGGAGGGGCTCCGGTTCACCCACACCTGGGGCGGGGCGATCGACACCTGCACCCGGTTCTCGGCGTTCTTCGGCACCGCGCACGCCGGGAAGGTGGCCTACGCGGCCGGGTACACCGGGCTGGGCGTCGGAGCGACCCGCTTCGGCGCGGACGTGATGCTCGACCTGCTCGCCGGCGAGCGGACCGAGCGCACGGAGCTGGAGATGGTGCGCCGCAGGCCGCTGCCTTTCCCGCCCGACCCGATCGCCTGGGCCGGCATCGAGATCACCAAGCGCTCGATGGCCCGCGAGGACGCGACCGGCCGCCGCGACCTGTGGCTGCGGACCATGGACCGCCTCGGCCTCGGCTTCGACAGCTGAGGCCCCCGGGGCGCGGGCGGCGGTGACCGGGATCACTCCGTTTCGCGCCCCGAACCCGCGTAATGCCCGCCCCCGGGCGCGCTCTCCCCAGTGACACGCGACGCACGCGTGCACGAAGGAGGAGTGATGGCGGGCGACGACAGCAGCTCG
Organism: Streptomyces sp. NPDC060194; assembly: GCF_042728285.1. Classification (NCBI taxonomy): domain Bacteria; kingdom Bacillati; phylum Actinomycetota; class Actinomycetes; order Kitasatosporales; family Streptomycetaceae; genus Streptomyces; species Streptomyces sp. NPDC060194. Next base: position 13,735 of record NZ_JBHWZH010000117.1, read on the forward strand.
GGGACGGGTCCCAGGGGGGTGCGGGCCGCGGTGGAGTGGCTGGCGGCCGCGGCGCCGCGGCCGGACGCGTGCCGGTGGGAGTGGGAGCGGAGCCCGCACGGGATCGTGCTGCTGCCGGCGGGGCGGTTGTGGGACGTGCTGATCCTGCCGGGGGAGCTGGGGCACCCGACGCTCGACATCCTGACGCGGTTCCTCGACCGGCCCGGGCCCGTCCTCGCCGGGTTCGGCGACACCCGGCTCGGCTTCTTCGTGCCACCGGGGACGTCCGAGCGCTGGCTCGGCACCGGCATCCGCGGCGCCGGCCGCGGAACGTGGATCGTCGTCCCCTACCCCGGCCGCACGGCCCTCGGCGGCGTCCGCTGGATCGTCGCCCCCGACGGCTCCGGCACCCTCACCGACCCCGGCGTCCTGGAGCTGGCCGTACACGAGGCTGCGGCGGGCCGGGAGCGCGCGGACCCCGGGGAGTGAGTGCTCCGAGGGCCGCACCGCACCCCGGTGGGGCCCGCACCCTTGACAACCCCATTGGTCTGGACCAAATTGAGCGCACCCTGCGACGCGCCCGGCCCCCGTGCCGGCCGCGCCCGACCTCCTTCTCCCCCAAGCCTGGAGGCAGTTGTGGACCGTCCCGGACCCCTCCGTACCCGCAGACGCCTGCCCGCCCTGCTCGTCCTCGCCCTCGCCGCGACCGGCCTCTCGGCCGCGACGGCCACCGCCGCCGACGGCGAACTCGCCCGCAACGGCGGCTTCGAGTCCGGCCTGGGCAACTGGAGTTGCACGGCTGGCACCACCGTCTCCAGCCCGGTGCACGGCGGTTCGTCCGCGCTGCTCGCCACCCCGGCCGGCAGCGACAACGCCAAGTGCTCGCAGACCGTCACCGTCCAGCCCAACTCGTCCTACACGCTGAGCGGTTGGGTGCGCGGCTCGTACGTCTACCTCGGCGCGAGCGGCACCGGCACCACGGACGTGTCCACCTGGACCCCCTCGGCGGCCAACTGGCAGCAGCTCAGCACCACGTTCAGGACCGGCGCGAGCACCACCTCGGTGACGATCTACACCCACGGCTGGTACGGCACCCCGGCGTACAACGCCGACGACATCAGCCTCTTCGGCCCCGGCGGCGGCACCACCCAGCCCCAGCCGCCCGCCCCGCCGGCCGGTCTGACCGCCGGCGCGGTCACCTCCTCCAGCGCCGCCCTGAGCTGGTCGCCGTCCTCAGGCGCCACCTCGTACGCGGTCTACCGCAACGGGACCAAGGCGGCCACCGTCAGCGGCACCTCGGCCACCCTGACCGGGCTCAGCCCGTCGACGGCGTACTCGCTCCAGGTCACCGCCTCCAACGCAGACGGCGAGTCCGCGAAGTCCGCGCCGCTCACCGTCACCACGGCACCCGGCGGTACGAACCCCGACCCCGACCCGGTCGACCTGCCCGCCCACGCCCTCGTCGGCTACCTGCACTCCAGCTTCGCCAACGGCTCCGGCTACGTCCGGATGGCCGACGTACCCGCCTCCTGGGACGTCATCAACCTCTCCTTCGGCGAGCCCACCACGGTGACCAGCGGCGACATCCGCTTCAAGCTCTGCCCCGTCGCCGAGTGCCCGAACGTCGAGTCCGAGGCGGACTTCAAGGCCGCGATCAAGGCCAAGCAGGCGCAGGGCAAGAAGGTGCTGATCTCGATCGGCGGCCAGAACGGCCAGGTCCGGCTCACCACGACCGCCGCCCGCGACGCGTTCGTCAGCTCCGTCTCGAAGATCATCGACGACTACGGCCTCGACGGCCTGGACATCGACTTCGAGGGCCACTCCCTCGCCCTCGACCCCTCCGACACCGACTTCCGCAACCCGACCAGCCCGGTCATCGTCAACCTGATCTCCGCGCTGAAGACGCTGAAGGCCAGGTACGGCCAGGACTTCGTGCTGACGATGGCCCCGGAGACGTTCTTCGTCCAGCTCGGCTACCAGTACTACGGCGTCGGCCAGTGGGGCGGGCAGGACCCGCGCGCCGGGGCGTACCTGCCGGTGATCCACGCGATGCGGAACGACCTGACGCTGCTGCACGTCCAGGACTACAACTCCGGGCCGATCATGGGGCTCGACAACCAGTACCACACCATGGGCGGCGCGGACTTCCACATCTCCATGACCGACATGCTGCTCACCGGCTTCCCCGTCGCGGGCAACACCTCGCGGGTGTTCCCGCCGCTGCGGCCGGAGCAGGTCGCGATCGGGATGCCGGCGTCGCCGCAGGCGGGGAACGGGCACGTGTCGTCCGCGGAGGTCAACAAGGCGCTGGACTGCCTGACGAAGAAGACCAACTGCGGCTCGTACGCGACGCACGGCACGTGGCCGGCCCTGCGCGGGCTGATGACGTGGTCCATCAACTGGGACCGGTTCAACGGGGGTGAGTTCAGCCGGAACTTCGACGCCTACTTCGGCTGACGTCCGCCGGCTGCCCGTGACCTGAGGACGGTCCCGGCGACCGCCGCCAGCAGCACCCCGCTGAGGCACAGGCTCGCCAGGACGTCCAGCGGCCAGTGGTAGCCGCGCAGGACGAGACCGGTGCCCGTCGCCCCCGTCAGCGCTCCGGCGAGCGCCAGGAGGGCGGCGGGCACCAGCCGTCCGGGGGCGCGGGCGCACGCGACGAGCAGGAGGGCCGCGGAACCGTAGGCGACCGCCGCGGTGGCGGTGTGCCCCGACGGGTAGTAGCCGGTGCCCGGCGGCACGACGGGGGTGCCGGGGCGGGCGAGGAGCAGCTTGAGCGGGACGACCAGCAGCGGCACGGCGAGCAGCGCCAGCCCGGCCGTGTACACCGGCGCCCGCAGGCCGCGCCGCAGCCCGTACGCCATCGCCACGGCGAGGACGGGCCCGGCGACCTCCGGGTTGCCGAGGTCGGCGAAGAACTCCGCGAGCCCGGCGGGCCCGCGCCCCGCGACCGCCTCGCCGGCCCGCACGTCGAGCCGCCACAGCGGACCGTGCGCGGCGACCTGCCAGGTGATCAGGGTGAAGAGGACGGCGCAGACGGCGGCCGTGGCCCGCAGGGGGAAAGGGGCCGGCCGCCCGGGAACAGGGGGGGTGGTTCCCGGGCGGCCGACGGGACCGGGTCGGCGCACACCCCGGGGGGGATGGGGTGGATCGCCGTCCGGTCGAGGAGAGCCGGAGCGCGAGGCTCCGGAAGCATGCGCGAACGCAGGCCCGGGGTGGGGCTGGGGAGGCTCCGAACCGGGCTCACCCACGGTCTCCCGTGGGCGGGGTGCTTCTCTCATCCGTGGAAACCGTACGCCACCGGCGAGGGTGTGCGGAGCCGGATCGGCCTTCCGGACGCCGCCCCGCACGACTTCTTCACACGGCCTTACGGTTCCGTGCGAAGGGTGGTGACGCGTGTGCGCAGGCCGGGTGTTCGACCGGGCCCGCGCCCGCCGCGTCCGCGGGTGGGCAGTGCGCTCGGATCGCGGCGGGCTGCCGCACGCGCGGCCGACCGAGAGCGATGCTCGCGGGCGAGAGCGCCGCTCTCGACCTGGGGGAGTGGTGCTTACGGTCGGTCGTGAGCACTGCTCTCGGCCGCGAGCACCGCTCCTCGCGGAGAGCACCGCTCTCGGTCATGAGCACCGCTCTTCGCGGAGAGCGCCGCTCTCCACCGCGAGCGGTGCTCACGACCCGAACCGGCGCGAGCCGGATCAGAGCGCGGCGAACGCCGACTCGATGATGTCCAGGCCCTCGTTGAGCAGGTCCTCGCCGATGACGAGCGGCGGCAGGAAGCGCAGCACGTTGCCGTAGGTGCCGCAGGTGAGGACCAGCAGGCCCTCCTGGTGGCAGGCCTTGGCGAGCGCGGCGGTGGCCTCCGGGTTCGGGTCCTTGGTGCCCGACTTCACCAGCTCGACCGCGATCATCGCGCCGCGGCCGCGGATGTCGCCGACGATGTCGTGCTTCTCCTGGATCGCGGTCAGCCGGGCCTTCATGACCTCCTCGATGCGCTTGGCGCGCCCGTTGAGGTCCAGCTCCTTCATCGTCTCGATGGCGCCGAGCGCGGCCGCGCAGGCCACCGGGTTGCCGCCGTAGGTGCCGCCGAGGCCGCCCGCGTGCGCGGCGTCCATGATCTCGGCGCGGCCGGTGACGGCGGCGAGCGGCATGCCGCCCGCGATGCCCTTGGCGGTGGTGATCAGGTCCGGGACGATGCCCTCGTCCTCGGAGGCGAACCACTGGCCGGTGCGGCAGAAGCCGGACTGGATCTCGTCGGCGACGAAGACGATGCCGTTGTCCCTCGCGAACTGCGCGATCGCCGGCAGGAAGCCCTTGGCGGGCTCGATGAAGCCGCCCTCGCCGAGCACCGGCTCGATGATGATCGCGGCGACGTTCTCGGCGCCGATCTGCTTGGCGATCTGGTCGATCGCCTGGGCGGAGGCCTCGGGGCCGCAGTTCTCCGGGCCGGTCGGCCAGCGGTAGCCGTACGCCACCGGCACCCGGTAGACCTCGGGCGCGAACGGGCCGAAGCCGTGCTTGTACGGCATGTTCTTCGCCGTCAGCGCCATCGTGAGGTTGGTGCGCCCGTGGTAGCCGTGGTCGAAGACGACGACGGCCTGCCGCTTGGTGTACGCGCGGGCGATCTTGACGGCGTTCTCGACGGCCTCGGCGCCGCTGTTGAACAGCGCGGACTTCTTCGCGTGGTCGCCCGGGGTCAGCTCGGCGAGCGCCTCGGCGACCGCGACGTAGCCCTCGTAGGGGGTGACCATGAAACAGGTGTGGGTGAAGTCCTGGAGCTGCGCGGAGGCGCGGCGGACGACGGCCTCGGCGGAGGCGCCGACGGAGGTGACGGCGATGCCCGAGCCGAAGTCGATCAGGCGGTTCCCGTCGACGTCCTCGATGATCCCGCCGCCGGCGCGCGCGGTGAAGACCGGCAGGACCGAGCCCACGCCGCCGGCCACCGCGGCCAGCCGGCGCTGCTGCAACTCCTGCGACTTCGGGCCGGGGATCGCGGTGACGACGCGGCGCTCCTGCGGGACTGCGGTCATGTGGGGGCTCCTGGAGGTCGTACGGGGGGAAACGGGCACTTCGCCGCTCTTCTACCTTCGCAGGCTAGGCGCGGGCGGCGGGGCCGGGCATGTTCCGTTCGGGAGAAGTGGGTCCGCGCGGTTGTGCGCGGCGGGCAACCGCGCGGGCCGCCCGGCGAAGCGCACGGCCCGGGGCGCCCCGGCCGCGCGGTGACGCAGTCGCTGGCGGTGGC
>NZ_JBHWZH010000118.1:0-18895 GCF_042728285.1 Streptomyces sp. NPDC060194
GACGCACCCCGTCCGGGCGGGGCCCTCGCCGTTGCCGTCCTGACCACCGGGTTCCGTGTAGTGAGCGTCACCCGCGCCGAGTCGTCGCGGGGCGGGTCCGGGCCGGGCGGCGGCCGTATTGTCTAGTCCGTCGACGCCCGGCCGCCCGGACGCAACGTCCTCTCGAAGGAGCCCGCCATGACCGCGCCCGTCATCCACTCGCTGCGCGAGCAGATCCGCGAGCACATCGTGGACGGGATCGTGAGCGGGCGCTGGAAGCCCGGCGAGCGGATCGTGGAGCGGCGGATCGCGGTGGAGCTGGAGGTCAGCCAGACGCCGGTGCGCGAGGCGCTGCGGGAGCTGGAGAGCCTGCGGCTGATCGAGTCCGCGCCGAACAAGGGCGTGCGGGTGCGGGACCTGAGCGCGGCGGACCTCGACGAGATCTACCCCGTGCGGGCGGGTCTGGAGCAGATCGCGGCGGAGCTCGCGGCCGAGCGGCTGGCGGCCGACGTGAGCGCCCTGGAGCCGTCCGTGGCCGCCCTGTACGAGGCGGACCGGGCCGGGGACTCCGAGGCGCAGGTGCGGCACACGGTGGCGTTCCACCGCGAGCTGGTGCGGGCGGCGGGGAACGCGGTGCTGCTGCACACCTGGGAGGGCCTGGGCATCGAGGTGTTCACGGCGCTGTCGATCCGCTGGCTGGGGACGGTGCAGCAGTCGTACGCCGAGGAGCACGAGGCGCTGGTGGAGGCGTTCCGGCGCCGTGACCCGCGGATCGGGGAGCTGGTGAAGAACCACGTGCTCGGCTGCGCGCCGGCTCCGGAGGAGGACGGGGCGGCGACGGGCTGACCTGCGCGGGGAACCGTTTCGTACCGATGTAAGTCGGCACCGCGTGCCTTTTCCGGGGGCACGCCGTGCCGACTTTCGTCGTTCGAGCGGATTTTCGCCCTCGACCTTTGATCGATCATCGATCACGGGTTTACAGTTCCTGACGGGCTGCACCCAGCCTCTTCGGCTCCTGTCCTGCCAGACACCAGCCACCGCAGCACTCCCCACCCCCTCCCAGCAGTCCGGAAGGCGGCCACCGTGACCGACCCCGCAGGCATTTCCCCGAGCGAGCTCGACCAGCTCCCGGACCGTGACACCGAGGAGACCGCCGAATGGGCGGCCTCCCTGGACGCCGTCACGAAAGCGGCCGGTCCGCACCGCGCCGCCTACCTGATGCGCCGCACCCTCCAGCACGCCGACAGCACGGGCCTGGCCCTGCCGAAGATGCTGGAGACGGACTACGTCAACACCATCCCCACCTCCGCCGAGCCCGCCCACGAGGGCGACCTCGCCCTGGAGCAGCGGATCACCGCCTGGAACCGCTGGAACGCGGCCGCGATGGTCACCCGCTCCTCGAAGTACGGCGTCGGCGGCCACATCGCGACCTTCGCGTCCGCGGCCTGGCTGTACGAGACGGGCTTCAACCACTTCTTCCGCGGCAAGGACGCGGCGGACGCCCCCGGCTCCGGCGACCAGCTCTTCATCCAGGGCCACGCCTCCCCCGGCGTCTACGCCCGCGCCTTCCTCGACGGCCGGCTCACCGAGACCGACCTCGACCACTTCCGGCGCGAGGCCGGCGGCAAGGGCCTGCCCTCCTACCCGCACCCGCGCCGGCTGCCCTGGCTGTGGGAGTTCCCGACCGTCTCCATGGGCCTCGGCCCGCTCTCGGCGATCTACCAGGCCCGCTTCAACCGGTACCTCACCAACCGGAAGATCAAGGACGTCTCCGCCTCGCACGTGTGGGCCTTCCTCGGCGACGGCGAGATGGACGAGCCGGAGTCGACGGCCGCCCTCGCCCTGGCCGCGCGTGAGGGTCTGGACAACCTGACCTTCGTCGTCAACTGCAACCTCCAGCGCCTCGACGGCCCGGTCCGCGCGAACTTCAAGATCGTGCAGGAGCTGGAGGCCCAGTTCCGCGGCGCCGGCTGGAACGTCGTGAAGTCGCTGTGGGGCACCGCCTGGGACGAGCTGCTGCAGCTCGACACCGACGGCGCGCTGGTCCGCCGGCTGCGCGAGGTGCCGGACGCGCAGGTGCAGACGTACCAGACCCGGGACGCGGCCTACATCCGCGAGGACTTCTTCGGCAAGGACCCGAAGCTGGCCGCGATGGGCGCGCTGCTCTCCGACGACAAGATCGTCGAGTGCTTCCAGCTGTCGCGCGGCGGCCACGAGCCGCGGAAGGTGTTCGCCGCGTACAAGGCGGCGCTCGCGCACAAGGGCGCGCCGACCGTGATCCTGGCGCAGACCGTCAAGGGCCACACGCTCGGCACCGGCTTCGCGTCGAAGAACGCGAACCACCAGATGAAGAAGCTCACCGTCGACGAGTTCAAGGGCATGCGGGACCTGCTCGAACTCCCCATCCCCGACAGCGCGTTCGTCGACGGCGTGGTCCCCTACGGCCACCCCGGCGCCGACTCCCCCGAGGTCCGCTACCTCCAGGAGCGCCGCGCGGCCCTCGGCGGCCCCGCGCCCGCCCGCCGCACGCACGCCGTGCCGGCCCTGCCGATGCCCGCGGACAAGTCGTTCGCCGCGTTCGACAAGGGATCGGGCTCGCAGTCGGTCGCGACGACGATGGCCTTCGTCCGCCTGGTGAAGGACCTCGTCCGCGACAAGCAGAGCGGGAAGCGCTGGGTGCCGATCGTCCCCGACGAGGCGCGCACCTTCGGCATGGAGTCGCTGTTCCCGTCGCTCGGCATCTACTCGCCGAAGGGCCAGACGTACGAGCCGGTCGACCGCGACCAGCTGATGTACTACAAGGAGGCCGTGGACGGGCAGATCCTCAACGAGGGGATCACCGAGGCCGGGTCCATGGCCGACTTCATCGCCGCGTCGACCGCGTACTCCACGCACGGCGAGACGATGATCCCGTTCTACATCTTCTACTCGATGTTCGGCTGGCAGCGGACCGCCGACCAGATGTGGCAGCTCGCCGACCAGCTCGGCAAGGGCTTCCTCGTCGGCGCGACGGCCGGGCGCACGACCCTCACGGGTGAGGGCCTGCAGCACGCCGACGGGCACTCCCCCGTCATCGCCGCGACGAACCCGGCGGCGCTGACGTACGACCCGGCGTTCGCGTACGAGGTCGCGGCGATCGTCAAGGACGGGTTGCGGCGGATGTACGGAGACCAGCCGGAAGACGTCTTCTACTACCTCACCGTCTACAACGAGCCGATGCCGCAGCCCGCGAAGCCGGCCGGGGTCGACGAGGGCATCGTCAAGGGGCTCTACCGGTTCAACACGGCGGAGTCGGCGGGGCTGACGGTACGGGCCAACGCGCCGCGGCTGCAGCTGATGTCCTCGGGCACGGCGATCCACTGGGCGCTCGACGCGCAGCGGAAGCTCGCCGAGGAGTGGGGGGTCGCGGCCGACGTGTGGTCCGCGACGTCGTGGACCGAGCTGCGGCGCGACGCGCTGGAGGCGGACGCGGCGCTGCTGCGGGGCGAGGAGCGCACGCCGTACATCCAGCAGGCGCTGATCGGGGCGGAGGGGCCGGTGCTCGCCGTCACCGACTACATGCGGCAGCTGCCCGACCAGATCGCCCAGTGGGTGCGGCAGGACTACTCCTCGCTCGGCGCGGACGGCTTCGGCCTCTCCGACACCCGCGAGGCCGCCCGCCGCCACTTCGGGGTCGACGCGGAGTCGATCGTCGTCGCGGCGCTCGCCCAGCTGGCGCGGCGGGGTGAGGTCGCCGTCACCGCGGTGAAGGAGGCGCGCGAGCGCTACGGCCTGTAAGCAGCCACTCGGAGGCCCGCCGGACGTCCTCGGACGACCGGCGGGCCTCGGTGTGTCCGGCAGAATGCCCCCATGCGTGCCGCGCGACTCATCCGGATGGTGCTGCTGCTCCAGGCGCGGGCGTCGATGTCCGCCGCCGAGCTCGCGCGCGAGCTGGAGGTGTCGGAGCGGACGGTGACGCGGGACGCGCAGGCGCTGGCGGACGCGGGGATCCCGGTGCGGGCGGAGCGGGGGCGGTACGGCGGGTACCGGCTGGTGGGCGGGTACCGGACCCGGCTGACGGGTCTGGCGCGCGGCGAGGCGGAGGCGCTGTTCCTGTCGGGGGTGCCGGGCGCGCTGCGGGAGATGGGGCTCGAGGACGCCGCGTCGGCGGCCCGCCTGAAGGTGTCCGCCGCCCTGCTGCCCTCGCTCCGGGACGCCGAGCAGCTCGCGGCCCAGCGCTTCCACCTGGACGCCCCCGGCTGGTACCAGGCCCCCGAACCCCCGCCCCTGCTGCCGCCGGTCGCGGAGGCGGTGTGGGACGACCGCACGGTGGCCGTCCGCTACGCCTGCCGGGACCGCGAGGTGACCCGCGAGCTGGAACCGTACGGCCTGGTCCTGAAGGCGGGCACCTGGTACCTGTGCGCGCGGCCGCGCGAGGAGGGCGGGGCGCACCGGGTCTACCGGGTGGACCGGTTCACCGCCGTGGAGCCCGGCGAACGCTTCACGCGGGACCCGGAGTTCGACCTGCCGGTGTTCTGGGACGCGCGCGCGGCGGAGTTCGCGCGGTCGATCCTGCGCGCGGAGGTCACCGTGCGGCTGACGGAGGCGGGCGCGGCGCGGCTGCCGTACGTCACCGACCGGGAGGCCGCGCGGGAGGCGCTGGCGCGGGCGGACGGGCCGGTCGTCACGCTGCCGGTGGAGTCGCAGGACGTGGCGTACACCCAGCTGCTCCAGCTCGGCCCGGACGTGGAGGTGCTCGCCCCCGCCGCTCTGCGCGAACGGTTCGCGCGGGCGGCGGAGGCGCTGCGGGCCCTGTACGGGAGCGGCTCCGCGGGCTAGCGGAGCGCGTTCAGCGTCCCGCCGTCCTTCAGCCGCCCCTTCAGCTCGGCGCGGGCCCCCTTCGGCGCCCGCACGGCGAGCGTGCTGCCGCTGCTCTCGGCCTTCACGCCGCCGCTGGAGACGATGCCGTTCACATGCCGGCTGCCGGCGGCGATCAGGTACCAGTCACCGGAGCCCGCCTGCCAGGACGCGCCCGCGAGCACGTGCTGGCCGAAGCGGCTGCACGCGGCGGTGTCCTCGTCGCGGGCGACGAGCGCGCCGGGCGCGGCGGGGCGGTCGGCGGGCGTCTGGAGCTGCACGAGCACCTTGCCGGGCCCCTGCCAGGTGTCGGCGCGCGTGCAGACCCAGGACGCGGTGCCGGCGCTCTCGGGCAGGTCCTGGCGGGCGTACTCCCAGTTGTTGACGGCCCTGACGCCGTCGCCGCGCAGGGTGTCGAGGTAGCAGGCGCTGCGCGCCCAGCTGGCGAGCGCGGCCTCGCTGAGCGCCTCGCGCGGCTGCCGGGCGCGGGCCGCCGCACCGGACTCGCCGGGTGCGGGGGCGGGGGTGTAGGTGAGGTGGACGGCGGCGATGTCGCCGAGGTCGGTGACGAGGAACGCGTGCTTCTCGACGATCTTCTGCGAGGACCGCAGCTGCAGCACCGGCCAGGTGGCGCAGGACGCCCCGGAGCCGGGCCGGGGCACGGGCGCGGAGACCCCGTCGGAGCCGACGTCGACGGGCGTGGCGGGCGCGTCCGGCCTCAGCAGGTCGCGGCTGCCGGTCTCGGCGACCCACGGGGCGAGCAGATAGCGGGCGTTGCCGTCGGTCCGGGTGAGGACGAGGGCCGCGGCCGTGGTCACCCCGGCGTCGTCGGTGCGGGCGAAGTCCAGGACGGGCGGCCCGCCCCCCTCCAGCGGCTCGGCGTACCGCACGGCCCGCTGCCCGTCGTGGAGCAGGACGACGGCGGTCCCGTCGACGTCGCCGGCGTAGAGCAGCCGGGGCGGGACGGCGGGCGGCACGGTCGGGGTGCTGGGGGTGGAGGTGATCCGCACGGACTTGGCCGGGTTCGCCCAGACCTGGAGCGCGCGGCCGAGGAGCCCGGTGTCCTCGCGCCGGTCCCCGCGGGCCGGCCAGGCGGTGAAGTCGACCCGCGAGGTGTCCGCCCAGCGCTCGCCGGGCGCGCGCACGAGCAGCGACGGGTCGATGGCCTTGGCCCGTACGCCGTCCTCCGCGGGCCCGGTGGCCGCCGCGCGCGGGACGCCGTCGCCCTCGTCGCCGTCACCGAACACGACGGGGACGGCGACCGTCGCGGCGACGAGGACGGCGGCGGCGGCGGCCGCGGCCCGCGTCCGGTGGCGGCGGCGGATCAGGTCGGTCGGGCGGGTGTGGACGGAGGTGGGGTCGAACTCGTCGGACGCGAGCAGGCCGGCCCCCTCCGCACCGGCGGCGTCGGCCCGGTCCAGGCGCACCGACGCGCGGACGGCGGCCCCGGCGTCCGGCCAGCGGGCGGCGGTGAGCAGGGCGCGGGTCTCGGCCTCGGTGAGCCCGTCGAGGCGGCGCAGCGCGAAGGCGGCGCGGGCGCCGGCGTCGACGCCGGACAGGGCCTGCTCCAGGGCGAGTTCGTCGGCGCCGCCGGAGCGCGGGAAGAGCCGCAGCCCGTACACGGCCGGCAGGGTGGGGCGCAGGGCGCGCGGGGCGGGCAGCCCGCCGGGCCACCAGCCGGGCCGGTGGTCGTAGGCGAGCGCGGCGCGCAGCACCTCCTCGCGGACGAGCACGTAGCCCGGGCCGCCCTGGCCGCCGCGCTGGGCGGGCACCCGGTGCCTGCCCCTCGCCGGGGCGGCGGCCCGGGTCGCCCTGCTGGGCAGCGCCCGCTGCACCACGGCGTGCGCCGCGAGCACGCGCCGATGTCGGCCGAGACCCGGTGGAAGCGTGATGTAGGCGAGCCGCACCAGCCGGGCGTAGTGCTCGATCAGGGCGGCCTCGGCCTCCTCCACGGCCACCCGGGTCCCGGGGGATTCGGCGATGCGCTGGTCTTCGGTTCGCATGGGGGGCTCAAACCCTTCACGAGGTCGGGTAACGGTTCGTTCCACCCTCCAAACGAGTGAATCGTGCGACAGTCACGCGAGGCCGTCCCCGCGCGCCCCGCTGAAGCGGGCCCTCCGCGTGGCGCGCGGCGGGCGCAGCGACCATGCTGGAGCGGTGATGGACGAGACGGAGTTCTGGGAGATCGTCGACAGCACCCGCGAGGCGGCGGACGGCGACCCCGAGGACCACGCGGACCTGCTGGTCGACCGGCTGCTGCTGCTCGACCCCGACTCCGTGCTCGACTTCGCCCGCCACTTCTCCGTCCGCTACCACCGGGCCTACGCCTGGGACGTGATGGCCGCCGCGGCGGTCCTGCTCGGCGCGAGCGACAAGGACTCCTTCGACTACTTCCGGTGCTGGCTGATCGGCCGGGGCCGGGAGGTCTTCGAGAGCGCGCTCCACGAGGCGGACACCCTCGCCGACCTCCTCGACGACTTCGACGACGATCTCGACGGGGACGCGGAGGAGCTCGGCTACGCGGCGGACGAGGCGTACGAGCAGCTCACCGGGGCGCCCGCGCCGGTCCCGGCGGGGGTGGACCGCTCGGGGAAGCCCTCGGGAACGCCGCTCGACCTGGACGACGACGGGGCGCTCGCGGAGCGGCTGCCGCGGCTCTGGGAGCGGTTCGGGGGCTGAGGGGGTCTACGGGGGGTGTGCGCGGGTGCCGCGCGGCTCGACGCGGGGCGGGTGGTGCGCGGCCGATGAGTCGGGGCGCGGATGGCGCGCAACGGACGGCGCGCCCTTCTCGTCCGCCGTCAGAGCCGACGGCCCATCAGCACGTCGTCGACGTACGCCCCCTCCAGCAGGAACTCCTCCGGCAGCAGCCCCTCCGTCACGAACCCCTCCGACGCGTAGAGGGTCCGCGCGGGGGTGTTGTGGCCGAGCACCCGCAGGGTGATCCGGCGGGCACCCTCCGCCCGCGCCTTGACGCAGACCGCCCGCAGCAGCGCCCGCCCCACCCCGCGCCCGCGCGCGGAGTCCGCGACGGCGAGCCCCTGGATCTGCCGCACGTGCCGGTTACAGGCCAGCGGCGAGGCGAACCCCAGCCGGACGTACCCGGCGATGCTCCCGCCGACCTCGGCCACCAGGTAGTCCTCCGGCGGGTGGCCCGCGTCGAAGAAGGGCGGGAGCGGCGGCTCGGCCCGCGGGACCACGGCGTGCAGCGGGGACCACGTCGCGTGGTCGAGGACGGCGAGCCGCCCCGCGTCCTCGGATCGGGCGGCGCGTATGCGGAGGTCGGTCATGGGGACACTCTGCCAGCCGGTTCTGCCACTGTAGGGGCATGAGGATCGCGATCGCCGGCTCGTCCGGCCTCATCGGCAAGGCCCTGTCCCGCCGTCTGACCGCCGACGGGCACGAGGTGATCCGCCTGGTGCGGCGTCCGCCCCGGTCCGGCGACGAGGTGGAGTGGGACCCGAAGCGGCAGTTCGTCGACGCGAACGGCCTCGCGGGCTGCGAGGCGGTGGTGAACATGGCCGGCGCGGGCGTCGGCGACCACCGGTGGACGGACGACTACAAGCGCGAGATCCGCGACAGCCGGGTGCTGGGCACGGCCGCCCTGGCCGAGGCGGTCCTCAGCCTGGACACCCCGCCGCGCGTCTTCCTCAACAGCAGCGCGATCGGCTACTACGGCGACACCGGCGACCGCGCCGTCGACGAGACCGCCCCGCCCGGCGACGGGTTCCTGCCGTCGGTGTGCGTCGAGTGGGAAGCCGCGGCGGAGCCGGTCGAGGAGGCCGGCATCCGTACGGTCCTCGCCCGCACCGGGCTCGTGGTGGCCCGCGAGGGCGGCGCCTGGGGACGGCTCTTCCCGCTCTTCAAGGCCGGTCTCGGCGGGCGGCTCGGCGACGGGCGGCAGTACTGGAGCCACATCGCCCTGCACGACCACGTCGCCGCACTGTGCCACATCCTGGACACGCCCGCCCTCGCCGGGCCGGTCAACCTCACCGCCCCCGAACCGCGCACCAACCGGGACGTCACCGCGGCCATGGGCCGGGTGCTGCGCCGCCCGACGCTCTTCGCCGCGCCCGCGCCCGCGATCCGGGTGGCGCTCGGGGAGTTCGCCGACGACGTACTGGGCAGCCAGCGGGTGGTCCCGGCCCGGCTGCTCGAGTCGGGGTTCACGTTCGCGTTCCCCGGCATCGAGGACGCGATCCGGGCCGCGCTGGACTGAGGCCCCCGGTACGGGAGTTGCGGCTGCTCCTTCCTGGCGGCGCCCCGCCCGGGGGCGTGCGACCGGCGTGCGTCCGTGCCCGTGCGCCGCACCCCTGGGCGCGGGCCGCTTCCCGTCCTACGGTCACCACGTCGGCGCGAATCCCGCGGCCCGGTCCGGGGCACGTCCCCCGAGACGGCGGCCGCGCAACCCCGGGGAGGGGCACGTGTTCCCATCCGTGCAACATGCGGACGTAGTCGTCGTCGGGGCCGGACTCGCGGGCCTCGCGGCCGCGCACCGGCTGGCCAGGGCGGGTGTCCGCGTCCTGGTCCTGGAGGCGGGGCCGGAGGTCGGCGGCCGGACGGTCACCGAGGAGAGGGACGGCTTCCGGCTCGACCGGGTCGGCCCGCTGGCCGCCCAGGTCTCCTCCGCGGCGGCCGGCACGCCCGGCCTGGCGGGCCTCGCCCTGCGGTCCTTCGCCCCCGGCGCCCTCGTCCACGGCGACGGCCGGCTCCTGCGGATCGGCGTCCCGGACCGGCAGGGGCGCACGAGGGGCGCATTCACCGCGGCGCGCGCCCTCACCGCGCGGGCGGCGCCGGCGGGCGGGGCGCTCGACCAGGCCCGGCTCGGGGCGGCCCTCGGCCGGCTCGCGGACCTCTCCGTCGAGGAGGTGCTCGCCCGACCCGAACTCCCCGCGTATCGCACCCTGTCGGAGCGCGGACTGCCCGCCCGGACCGTCCAGGGCGTGCTGCGCCCGCTGCTCACCGCGCTGCTGAGCGACCCCGCGCTGACCACGTCGAGCCGCTGCGCGGACCTCGTGCTGCGGGAGTTCGCGCGGGGCGCGCTCCGCGTCCCGCAGGGCGGGGCGGGGGCGCTGTCCCGGCTGCTCGCCGCGGGGCTGCCGGCGGGGACGGTGAGGACCGGGGTCAAGGTGACCTCGCTGTCGACGACCTCGGTCACCACCGCCGACCACGGCGTGCTCCGGTGCCGCTCGGTGCTGCTCGCCACGGGGGCCCGCAGTGCGGCGGAGCTGCTGCCGGGGCTGCGGGTGCCGGCGTTCCTCCCGGTCACGCTCTTCCACCACGCCGCGCCCGAACCGCCGCTCGGCGAGGCGTCGTTCGTGCTGCCCGGGGAAGGGCGCGGGCCGGTCGCGTACAGCGCGGTGATGAGCCGGGTCGATCCGTCGCGGGCGCCGGGAGGGGGCGTGCTGGTGACGTCGGTGGCGCTCGGGCCCGTCCCGCCCGCGGAGCGGGAGGTACGGGCGCAACTGGGGCGGCTGTACGGGGTGGCGACGGCGCGGTGGGAGCGGCTGGCCGTCCACCACGACCCGGAGGCCGTCCCGGCCATGCCGGCCCCGCACGACCCGCGCCGCGCCGTCCGCGTCCTCGCCGGCCTCTACGTCTGCGGCGACCACCGCGACGTCAGCACCCTGGAGGGCGCACTCGGCTCCGGCCACCGGGCGGCCAGGGCGGTCCTGCGGGATCTGGGCGTCCGGGACGCCTTGGCCGAGGACGGCGCGGAGCGCGGGGAGACGGCGAAGGCGGCGTGAGAGCGGTGAGCTCGGTGGAGAGCACCGCTCCCTGACGAGAGCGGCGCTCTCGGTTCGGAAGCGGCGCTCTCCGGCGAGAGCGGCGCTCTCCGTCCAGAGCGGCACTCTCCCTCCAGAGCGGCACTCTCCCTCCAGAGCGGCACTCTCCCTCCAGAGCGGCGCTCTCCGTCCAGAGCGGCGCTCCCTCGCAAGAGCAGCGCTCTCGGTCCGGAGCGCCGCTCCCGGACGTGAGCGCCGCTCTCCCCGCCCCCTCACACCTGCAGGGCCGACACGCGGTCCCGGTACGTCCGGGCCGGGGCCGCGTCGCGGTAGGGCTCAAGGCGGCGCTCGAAGTCGCGCACGTACTCCACCGCCCGCGCCGACCGTATCTCCGCGGCCTCCTTCGCCGCCTCGGCCCCGTGCGCGCACGCCTGGTCCAGCTCGCCGAGCCCGAGCCGGGCCGTCGCGAGCACCACCCGGCAGAACAGCCGGCTGCGCGCGAACGCCGGCGACCGCAGCTGGAGCGATCGCTCGGCGTACTGCGCCGCCGCCCGGTACTCCTTCAGGTCCCGGTGGCAGTGCGCGAACTCGTCGGCGAGCTGCGCCTCGTCGAAGAAGCGCGCCCAGTACGGCACCTCCTCCCCCGGCCGGGCCGAGTCCAGCGCCCGCTGCGCCCGCGCCAGCGCCCCCGTACAGGCGCGCACCTCGCCGAGCACGCCGTGCGCCCGCGCCTCCGCCGCGTGCAGCAGCGCCTGCACCACCGGCGGCGCGGTCGTCCCCACCCCCTGCTGCGCCACCCGCGCCAGCTGCACCGCCTCCCGCCCGTGCCCGAGGTGCACCGCCTGCCGGCTCATCGTGACCAGCACGTACGCCCCGTACACCCGGTCCCCCGCCGCCTGCGACAGCCGCAGCGACTGGACGAAGTACCGCTGGGCGAGCCCGTGCGCGGCGATGTCGTACGAGGTCCAGCCCGCGAGCCGGGTGAGGTCGGCGACGGCCCCGAAGAGCCGGCGGCCGGTGGTCTCGCCGTAGACGCCGCGCAGCATCGGCTCGGCCTCGTGCTCCAGGTAGCGGACGAGGGCCTGCCGGGCGTGCCCGCCGCCGTAGGCGTTGTCGAGCGCGCGGAACAGCTCGCCGACGTGGCGCAGCGCGGCGACGTCGCCCGCCGTGACGCGCTGGCCGGCCGTGCGCTCGGTCGGGCGCCGGGCGGGCAGCGGCACGAGCCCGGACAGGCCCACCGCCCCGAGGCCCGAGCGCGGCGCCGCCGGGCCGTGCTGCGCGGGGACCCGGGGCCCGCCCGGCGGCGGCTCGCCGTGGCCGACCCGGTCGTCGGGCCGGCCGATCAGCCAGTCCCGGCTGGGGACGACGAGCCCCGCCGGGGTGAAGGCGATCTTCCGCAGCTCGGCGTGGCTGCCGGAGTCCTTGCGCCACAGCCCGCTGACGATGTCCACCGCCTCCGCGGGCCCGGCGGCGAACTCGAGGCCCGCGTAGACCGGCGCGCACGCGTCGAGGCCGAGGTCGAGGGCGGTGAGCCGGCGGCCGAGCCGGCGGGTGAAGACCTCCGCGATCAGCGCCGGCGTCGTCCCCCGGGGCTGCTGGCCGCGGAGCCAGCGGGTGACGGACGTCTTGTCGTAGCGCAGGTCGAGGCCGTGCTCCAGACCGAGCTGATCGACCCGGCGGGCGAGTCCCGCGTTCGAGAAGCCGGCCTCGGTGATGAGCGCGGCGAGCTGGCGGTTCGGCATCCGCCGCGGGGGTCGTTCCGACATCGGCTCTGCGATCTCCTGCCTGCGCGGACCGGGCGCGGCCCAGGCGTCACCGGGGGCTGCCCCGGTCGAACGGCGCGAATTTAGCGGCAGAATCTCCCGTCCTCACCACTTTCGCGTCGCGTTCATCCGATCGGATGACGATCGGCCGACGGACTGACCCAGATCACCGTTTCGCGCGCGAGTCGTACAGTGGCTGGGGCGCGACGTCGTGCATACGGGCACGGAAGGAGCGCGCCGGTGACGTCGAGGGAGTCTGCGCCGTGAGCGAGATGCGGTTGGTCCATCTGGGGTTCGGCGCGGATGCCGTCGAGTACCGGGAGGCCTGGGACGAGCAGCGGCGGGTCCATGCGGCCCGGTTCGCCGACGAGGTCCCCGACACCGTGCTGCTCCTGGAGCACCTCCCCGTCTACACCGCCGGCCGCCGCACCGCCGACAACGAGCGCCCGCTCGACGGGACGCCCGTCGTCGACGTCGACCGCGGCGGCAAGATCACCTGGCACGGCCCCGGCCAGCTCGTCGGCTACCCGATCCAGAAGCTGCCGCGGCCGGTCGACGTCATCGCCCACCTCCGCCGGCTGGAGGACGTGGTCATCGGCGTCTGCGAGGAGTTCGGCGTCGCGACCAGCCGCGTCGAGGGCCGCGCGGGCGTCTGGGTCCTGGGCGACCCCGTCGAGGACCGCCCGAGTCTCGGCGGCCTCTCCCTCGACTTCGACCCCCGGCTCACCGACGACGAGTTCGACCCGCGGATGAACGGCCCCCAGTACGCCCCGTCCAACGCCGGGCAGCGCCGCGAGGACCGCAAGATCTGCGCGATGGGCATCCGCGTCGCCAAGGGCGTCACCATGCACGGCTTCGCCCTCAACGTGAACCCCGACACCACCTCGTACGACAAGATCATCCCGTGCGGGATCCGGGACGCCGGCGTCACCTCGCTCAGCGACGAGCTGGGCCGGGAGGTGACCGTCGCCGAGGTGCTGCCCGTCGTCGAGCGGCACCTGAGGCGCGTCCTGGAGAACGCCGCCCTCGCGCCGCGCGAGATCGAGCCGCCGCTGGCCGCGTCCGCGTAGGACCGCGGCCCGTGCGGGGCCGGGGTTCGGGAGGTCGGGGAATGCGGCCTCCTGGCCAGAGGTTGGCCACCGGTGAGGGACTCGCAATCATCGGGCGTACCCTGGTGTACGCCGAAGAATCGAAGCTGTAGGGAGCCGGACGTGTCCGCAGTCGCACCCGACGGACGCAAGATGCTGCGCCTGGAGGTCCGGAACAGCCAGACCCCCATCGAGCGCAAGCCCGAGTGGATCAAGACCCGGGCGAAGATGGGCCCCGAGTACACGAAGATGCAGAACCTCGTGAAGAGCGAGGGCCTGCACACCGTGTGCCAGGAGGCGGGCTGTCCGAACATCTACGAGTGCTGGGAGGACCGCGAGGCCACCTTCCTCATCGGCGGCGACCAGTGCACCCGGCGCTGCGACTTCTGCCAGATCGACACCGGCAAGCCGCAGGCCCTCGACCGCGACGAGCCCCGCCGCGTCGGCGAGTCCGTCGTCACCATGGACCTGAACTACGCCACCATCACCGGCGTCGCCCGCGACGACCTCGAGGACGGCGGCGCCTGGCTGTACGCCGAGACCGTCCGCCAGATCCACCAGCAGACCGCCGAGCGCGCCGAGGGCCGTACCAAGGTCGAGCTCCTCGCCCCCGACTTCAACGCCGAGCCGCACCTGCTGCGCGAGGTCTTCGAGTCGCGCCCCGAGGTCTTCGCGCACAACGTCGAGACCGTCCCGCGCATCTTCAAGCGCATCCGCCCCGGCTTCCGCTACGAGCGCTCGCTGAAGGTCATCACCGACGCGCGCGACTTCGGCCTCGTCACCAAGTCGAACCTCATCCTCGGCATGGGCGAGACCCGCGAGGAGGTCAGCGAGGCGCTCAAGGACCTGCACGAGGCCGGCTGCGAGCTGATCACCATCACCCAGTACCTGCGGCCCTCCGCCCGGCACCACCCCGTCGAGCGCTGGGTGAAGCCGATGGAGTTCGTCGAGCTGAAGGACGAGGCCGAGCAGATCGGCTTCTCCGGCGTCATGTCGGGCCCGCTGGTGCGCTCCTCCTACCGCGCCGGACGGCTGTTCCAGATGGCGCGCGAGAAGCGCGGCGGGCTCGCCGCGTCGCAGGCGGTCTGAGCCCGCGGCGGTGACGCGTGGTGACGGCGGTACGTTCCGCCGCCGCCAGCCCGCCGGGTCGCCGCGAGGCTCGACGGGACCCCGGCGCGTGCTCATGCCGGTGTGAGTCCCGGCACAGGTCCCGGCAGGTCCACGACGCGGTTCGTACGAATCTCCCAGGTGCGGGGGGTGTACGGACCGCGTCGCTCCGTTTGCGGTGTCGTCCCGGTTTCACCGGTGTTTGACCGGCCGGTCACGCCCTGGTAACACCTCTCGGTGACGCTGGGATCACCCACCGCGTCACCGCCTGCGCGCACCCGCCGAGCGCGCCAGTCCGAGGGGGACCCACCATCATGCAGGCCGCGCCCGCCCGTGCCACCGTCCTTCCGACCGCCCCCGCGACCGTCGTCCGCGCCTCGCCGCTCCCCTCCTTCGGGGCCACCCTCCGCGCCGTCGAGTCCCTGCTGCTCGGCCCCGGCCAGCGCCAGGCCCGCCGCAACGCCTGGACGTCCGTCCTGGAGGACCGCCGCCGCGCCGAGGACCGGGTCCGGGCGCAGCACGTGATCGAGGCCGTCACCGCCCGCTCGCTCCAGGGCTGAGGGCCCCCGACCCCCGCCGGCCACCGCCTACCCCCGCCGATCAGCTCCTCGCGGGCCGGATCGGGACCCGCCCACGGCGTCAGCACGGGGTGGTGCCGCGTAAACTCGTTCGTATGGCGAGGAAGGAACAGGCAGCGAGCTCTGCCTCCGAGAACCCCGGGCGTCTCAAACAGATCGCCCTGACGTACAAGATGACCAGGAAGGCCGACCCCAGGATCGGTCTGATCCTGGCGGCCGTGTTCATCGGCGTCTTCGGTGTGCTCCTCGCGATCGGGTTCCTGATCGACTTCCCGGTCTACCTCGGGATCCTCGGCTTCCTGCTGGCCTTCCTGGCCACCGCGATCGTCTTCGGGCGCCGCGCCGAGCGGGCCGCCTTCGGTCAGATGGAGGGCCAGCCGGGCGCGGCCGCGGCCGTGCTCGACAACATCGGCCGGGGCTGGACCACCACCCCCGCGGTGGCGATGAACCGCAACCAGGACGTCGTCCACCGCGCCGTCGGCAAGGCCGGCATCGTCCTCGTCGCCGAGGGCAACCCGAACCGGGTGAAGTCGCTCCTGGCCGCGGAGAAGAAGAAGATGGCCCGCATCGTCATCGACGTCCCCGTCCACGACCTCATCGTCGGCCGCGACGAGGGCCAGGTCCCCCTCAAGAAGCTCCGCACCACCATGCTGAAGCTTCCGCGGGTGCTGTCGGGGCCCCAGGTCACGGCGACGAACGACCGCCTGAAGGCGATGGGCGACATGATGTCGCGCATGCCCATCCCGAAGGGCCCGATGCCCGGCTCCAAGGGCGCGCGCATGCCCCGCGGAAAGATGCGCTGACCCCCTCTTCGCCCTCCTCCGATGCTCCCCGCCGGCTCTCCGGCGGGGAGCATCTCGCTTTACGGCGCCAAGGCGTGCCCCACGCGTGCCAGGCGGTCGGCGGACGGCGCGAAGCCGTTGGCAGGGTTGCGGAAGGAGTACGCGCCGTCGTTGACGGTGAAGCCGTGCGGTGAGGTCGTCCAGGACGCCGGGCCGGGCGCGCCCTGGCCGTCGAGGAGCGCGATGGCGAGGGCGTCGGGATCGTCCACGGCGGTGAGGGCCCGGAGCGCGGTGGCCAGACGGGCCGCGGCCTCGGACGGGACGGCGTCGTCGCCGAGCGCCGGCAGCAGGAGGAGCAGGCGCGCGTCGGGGTCGTCCGTGCTGCCGCCGGGAGGCGTACGGTCGGCCGCCGCGACGAGCTCCGGCCAGGACAGGCCCGGCCCCATGAAGTGGCCGTCGTCGACCGCGAGCGTCTCGGCCAGGTCCCAGTCGGGATGGTGGAGCAGGTAGTCGGTCCCGTTCTCTCCCGGGAACGTGCGGTAGACCACCCAGAGCCGGTGGTCGCCGGCGAGCGGGACCAAGAACGCGGGCCACCGGGCCTCCTCCCGGATCCGCCTCTGGAGCTCGCCGGCCGCGTCGAGGTCCGCGCCGAACAGCAGCTCCGCCGCGTCCTCGCCGTGCGCGCACGAGACGAGGTGGCCGAGCCAGAAGAGGGGCTCGTGCAGGAGGTCGCCCGGATACGTGAGGGGGCCGCCCTCGTAGCCCGGGATCCGGGTCGGGAACAGGTCCGCCGGGTTCGTCACGCGACCAACATGCAGACGTCGCGCCCGAGGCGGCCGTCCGGGTCCCCGCCCTGCCGCCGTACTCGCCCAACGGCTTCGGCCGCGTCCGCCGGGACCGTCAGATGCGGATCTGGACCGCCCGCCCCAGCCGGTCGTGGAGCCCGCGGCCGTCGCGGTCCCAGATCAGGGGCGGCAGGCCGAGGCACAGGAGCGCGGTGCGGACGACGGCCCAGCCGAAGGGCAGGCGCCTACCGTCGAGGCCGATGACGCGGATGCGGAAGAGCCACTTGCCGGGCGTGGCGCCGATCGTGCCGACGGTGAGGATGCCGAGAATCAGGAAGACGAGCAGCGTCCAGTTGCTCGTCGAGGTCTGGTCACCGTCGGCGAGCAGCCCGTATGCGATGAGCAGGCACAGCCCCCAGTCCAGCAGGATCGCGCCGAAGCGCCGGCCGAGCGGCGCGATCGCGCCCGGGCCGGTCTCGGGCAGGCCGAGCCGCTCGCCCCGGTAGCCGACGTCCGCACCCATGCTCTTGAGCGCCTCGCCCGGCCCCGACAGCCACGACCCGATTGCTTCCCTGTTGTCCACCCCACCACGGTACTGCGCCGCCCCGCCGATGCCCCCACGCGGGGTCCCCGCCCTACGCGCCGCAGGTCCCCCGCACGCGTGTCCGGTTAACTTCACCGAAACAAATGGGTCATGCTTGAGAAATCCCCCGTCTCTAGGGTCGGGTCTCAGCGTGTGCCACCGCACTGGCCGCACAACCGAGCTACAACCCCGTCCAGCCCGGGCGGGAGTAGGAGGAGCTGGATGTTCCAGAACGCCGACGACGCCAAGAAGTACATCGCGGACAACGACGTCAAATTCATCGACGTACGCTTCTGCGACCTGCCGGGTGTGATGCAGCACTTCACGATCCCGGCCAAGGCGTTCGACCCGAACGAGGAGCTGGCCTTCGACGGCTCGTCGATCCGCGGCTTCCAGGCCATCCACGAGTCCGACATGGCGCTGCGCGCCGACCTGTCGACGGCGCGGGTGGACCCCTTCCGCCGCGACAAGACCGTCAACATCAACTTCTTCATCCACGACCCGATCACGGGCGAGCAGTACAGCCGCGACCCGCGCAACATCGCCAAGAAGGCCGAGGCCTACCTCGCCTCGACCGGCATCGCGGACACCGCGTACTTCGGCCCCGAGGCCGAGTTCTACGTCTTCGACAACGTCCGCTTCCAGACGTCGGCGAACGAGAGCTTCTACCACATCGACTCCGAGGCCGGCGCCTGGAACACCGGTGCGGTCGAGAACAACCGCGGCTACAAGGTCCGCTACAAGGGCGGCTACTTCCCCGCCCCGCCGGTCGACCACTTCGCCGACCTGCGCGCCGAGATCTCCCTGGAGCTGGCCAACAGCGGCCTGGAGGTCGAGCGCCAGCACCACGAGGTCGGCACCGCCGGCCAGGCCGAGATCAACTACAAGTTCAACACGCTGCTCGCCGCGGCCGACGACCTGATGCTCTTCAAGTACATCGTGAAGAACGTCGCCTGGCGCAACGGCAAGACCGCGACCTTCATGCCCAAGCCGATCTTCGGTGACAACGGCTCCGGCATGCACGTCCACCAGTCGCTGTGGCAGGGCGGCAGCCCGCTCTTCTACGACGAGCAGGGCTACGCCGGCCTCTCGGACACCGCCCGCTACTACATCGGCGGCATCCTCAAGCACGCCCCGTCGCTGCTCGCCTTCACCAACCCGACGGTGAACTCCTACCACCGCCTGGTCCCCGGCTTCGAGGCCCCGGTCAACCTGGTCTACTCGCAGCGCAACCGCTCCGCCGCGATGCGCATCCCGATCACCGGCTCGAACCCGAAGGCCAAGCGCGTCGAGTTCCGCGCGCCGGACCCGTCCTCGAACCCGTACCTCGCGTTCTCCGCGCTGCTGCTCGCGGGCCTCGACGGCGTCAAGAACAAGATCGAGCCGGCCGAGCCGATCGACAAGGACCTCTACGAGCTCGCCCCCGAGGAGCACGCGGGCGTCCCCCAGGTCCCGACCTCCCTCCCCGCCGTCCTCGACGCGCTCGAGGCCGACAACGAGTACCTGCAGGCCGGCGGCGTCTTCACCTCCGACCTCATCGAGACCTGGATCGACTACAAGCGCACCAACGAGATCGCCCCGATCCAGCTCCGCCCGCACCCCCACGAGTTCGAGCTGTACTTCGACATCTAGACCGTCGCGCACCGCAGCGTGGGCCGTCACCCCGAATCC
>NZ_JBHWZH010000119.1:0-18698 GCF_042728285.1 Streptomyces sp. NPDC060194
GGGGGCGACTCCCGGGGCGAAGCCGCCGCCGGGGGTCTGGGGGTGGAACCCCCAGGAGGCACGGGCGGAGCCCCGGGACCCTCCCGACCTGCGGCCGGAACAGCACGCGGCTGCGCCGCGGGAGGCCGACGGGGGCGCGCGCAAACATCGCCGGCGCTCGGCACTGTGGGCTGTGCCCACCCGTGCCGCCCTGCGGCACGATTGCCCACAGCCGGGGGGGCGACTCGATGCCGGTACCGCCCCCGGCCACACGGCGCGCTCGCCCGCAGCGGGGGAGCACGCCAAGCGGTGCTGCCCCACCCACGCGGCGCACTCACCCACAGCGCGGTGGGCACGCCAGGCGGCGCTGCCCTACCCGCACGGCGCGCTCACCCACGGCGGGGGGAGGCGACGCGGTGCCGGTGCGGCGTTGCCCGCACGACGGCTTCGTACGCAGCGGGGAGCGCGCGCACGCCGTGGCGCAGGTGCCGGCAGAGCGTGCCGTACGGAGCGATCGCCCCACCGCGGCGTACGGCCGGCGCACGCACGGCGCGAGCGCGCCGGACGGCAGCTCGGCCAGGTGATGCCGCACGTCACGAGCGCAAGAGCGGGACTGCCGCGCGCAAGCGATCCGTTCCGGTGACGCGCCCTCAGTCGAGCACGGCGAGCGCGTCGATCTCGATGAGGAGGCCCGGCGGGAGGCCGACGTAGACGGTGGTGCGCGCGGCGGGCGGCGCCTGCAGGTCCTGCTCGGCGAAGTACGCGTTGTAGATCTCGTTGAACTCGGCGAAGTGGTCCGTGTCGGTGAGGTAGACGCGGACCATCATCACGTCGTCCCAGGAGGACCCGCCCTCCTCCAGGATCGCCTTGACGTTGGCGAACGTCTGGAGCGTCTGCTCGCGCAGGGAGGGCCCCGCGGGCGTGGGCGCCTGGCCGGCGACGGCGGGCAGGAACCCGACCTGCCCGGCGACCTGCAGGATGTTCCCCTTCCGCACGCCGTGCGAGAACTTCGCCGGCGGGGTGGTGTGCGTCGCGGGGGTGAGCGCGATCTTCTCGGTCATGGGGGGTGTCCTAACGTGCGGGACCGGAGGTCCGAGGGTTGGTGCCGGAGTACTCCCTGCTGATCGCGTCGGCCGTGCGGCGCAACACCGGCAGCAGGGTGAGGAGTTCGTCCGCGGAGACGACGACGTTCGGCGCCGACATCGACATCGCGGCGACGACCCGACCGTCCGCGCCCCGGATGGGCGCGCCGATGCAGTTGATCGACTCCTCGTGGCCACCGAGGTCGGTGGCCCACCCCTGCTCGCGCACCAGCGCCAACTCCCGCAGGAAGGCTGCCGCGTTGGGCGTCGAGCGGGGCGTGTACAGGGGGTAGTCGAGCCGGTCCGCGACCGCGCGGCGCTCGGGCTCGGGGAGGTCGGCGAGCAGCAGTTTCGCCACCGCGGCGACGGTGATCGCGACCGGCTTGCCGATGCGGGAGTACATGCGGACCGGGTAGCGGCTCTCCACCTTGTCGATGTAGAGCACCTCCTGGTCCTCGTACACCGCGAGATGGACGGTGTGCCCGACGGCCTCGCCCAGCTCCCGCAGGTGCGCGTGGGCGATCTCGCGCACGTCGAGGTTCTCGACGGCCTCCTGCGCGAGCGCGATGAGGCGCGCGCCGAGGCGGTAGCGCTGGTCGGTCTGCCGATAGACGAGCCCGTGCTCGTTCAGCGTCCGCAGCAGCCGCAGCGCGGTGGACTTGTGCACGCCGAGCCGGTCGGCGACGGCGCCGAGGTCGGCGGGGCCCTCCGCGAGCAGCGGCAGGATGCTCAGCGCGCGGTCGACGGTCTGGCTCATGGACGGCCTCCGAACGTGGCCGGGGTGATGTGGAGCGCGGCCCAGTCGGCGTCGGGCAGCGCGACGAGGCGGTCGGCCTCCGCGCGGGGCGGCGGCGGGGCGGCGTCGTGGGCGGTGGTGAGGGTCGCGGCGGCGGTGAGGTGCCCGTGCCGGAGCCGCTCCCGCAGCGGCAGTCCGCGCAGGGTCGCGGAGAGGAACCCGGCGGCGAAGGCGTCCCCCGCGCCGACGGACGCGGTGACGTCGACCCGCGGCGCGGGCTCGTGGACCCCGCCGCCCTCGCCGTCGTACGCCGTCGCACCGTCCGCGCCCTGCTTCACGACGAGCACGGCGGGCTCGGGCAGCACGGCACGGACCGCGCCCGGCCCCCCGGCGACGCCCCACGCGGCCTCCGCCTCGTCCTCCCCGACGAAGACGAGATCGGCGCGGCGGGCGAGTTCGAGCAGGACGCGGGGGCCTCGGGCGGTGAAGGGTGCGGTCCGGCCGGGAGAGCCTTCGGAGACGGCAGTCGGCACAGCTTCGGCGCGCGCGAACGCGTCCGCGGCCTCGACGTCACCAGGTTCCGAACTCCACAGGTTCGCACGGTAGTTGACGTCGAACGACAGCAGCGGACGGCCGGCCTCCGGCCCGGTCAGCTCGTAGAGGAGGGCGAGGCAGTCGGCCGAGAGCGCGGCGGTGATGCCGGAGAGGTGCAGCACGCGGCCGGAGAGGAGCGCGGCCCGATCCATGGTCGCCGGCGACATCGCGGACGCGGCGGACCCGGCGCGGTAGTAGGCGACCTCGGCGAGCGGCTCGCCGGCGGTGGCGGACGGCGCGGCTTCGGGCCGACCGGCGGCGGTCCCCAGCCCCTGCTCGGGCGCGGGACGCGCCGGGTCGGCGCCGCCCGGGACCGCGCGGTCAGCCCCCGGCCCGTCGGCGGGCCGGGCGGACGCGGTCGCCGCGGCGGGCACGGAGCCCGTCGGACCCGAGTCGGCCCGCGCGGCATCGGTGCCGGTCGCCGTCGGCCCGTAGGCCGTCGCCCGTTCGCCCGCCGTGCGGAAGTAGATGCCCGTGGGGCGGCGGGGGTCGCGGGCGACCGCGGTCACGTCCACGCCGTACGCGGCGATCGCGGCGAGGAGGTGGTCGCCGAAGCCGTCCGCGCCGACGCGGGACACCCACCGGGTACGGTGCCCGGCCGCCGCGAGGGTGCAGGCGACGTTGGACTCCGCGCCGCCTATCCCGCGCTCGAAGGCGGGGACGTCGGCGAGTCGGCCGGGGACCGTGGGCCGGAAGGTGACCATGGACTCGCCGGCGCAGACGACGTCCACGGCGGCGTCCGCACGGGGGGCGGCGGGGCGGCTGAGCGCGGTCACGGGCGGCGGGCTCCTCGGTGCGGAATCGGTGCGTGATCGGTGCGGCGACGGGGTCGAGGCGGTCCGGTCGGGCCGGGGCCGTGGCGGGCGCGGGCTCCGTTGACCCGGCATCGGCTCGGATGTTAGACACGGCTGAGCGATGCGCGCAATGGGTGTTGCACATGCTGCAACGCAGCACGGAGGAGGATTCCATGGCAGCCGATCGGTCCGGCGGACGACTCGCCGCGCGGGTGGCGGAACTCGCCCGGGAACGGGTGGACCACCGCTTCAAGGGCCTCCCGCCGGACGCGGACGGGCTGACCGTCGGCGAGCTGGCCGCGCAGCGGCGCGACCTCTTCGACGGCGGGTTCACCACGCCCGTCCTCGCCCTGTCCGCCGAACGGCTGCGCCACAACCTGGAGTTGATGGCCGCGTACAGCGAGCGGCACGGGCTCCTCTTCGCCCCGCACGGCAAGACGTCCATGGCCCCGCAGCTCTTCGCGCGCCAACTGGAGTACGGCGCCTGGGGTATCACGCTCGCCGTCCCCCACCAGGT
Source organism: Streptomyces sp. NPDC060194 (assembly GCF_042728285.1). Lineage (NCBI taxonomy): Bacteria > Bacillati > Actinomycetota > Actinomycetes > Kitasatosporales > Streptomycetaceae > Streptomyces > Streptomyces sp. NPDC060194. Next base: position 3,703 of record NZ_JBHWZH010000119.1, read on the forward strand.
GCGCGTGGCGCGCGCGTTCGGCATCCAACGGGTGTTCCTCGCGAACGAGTTGGTCGACGCGGCGGCGCTGCGGTGGCTCGCGCGGGAGCTCGCCGACGATCCGGGGTTCGAGTTCGTCTGCTACGTCGACTCCGTGCGCGGCGTGGAGCTCATGGACGCGGCGCTCTCCGCCGCCGGCTCCGTACGCCCCGTCGACGTCGTCGTCGAGCTGGGAGCGGGGGCCTCCGCACGGACCGGAGTACGGACGGAGGCGGAGTGCGCTGCGGTCGCCGACGCGGTCGCCGCGGCGTCCCACCTGCGGCTGGTGGGGGTGGCCGGGTACGAGGGCGAGGTGCCGGACGCGTCGCCCGAGCGGGTGCGGGAGTGGTTGCAGCGCCTCGTCGCGCTGGCCGTCGCGTTCGACGGGGAGGGGCGGTTCGAGGGGGCGTCGATCGTCGTCAGCGCGGGCGGGAGTGCGTGGTTCGACGCGGTCGCGGAGGTGTTCGCGGGGATTCCGCCGCTCTCCAGGCCGGTGAGCAAGGTGTTGCGGTCCGGGGCGTACGTCTCGCACGACGACGGGCACTACCGGCGGCTCACGCCGTTCAACCGGGTCGCCTCCGAGGGGGCGCTCGAGCCGGCGTTCCTCCTCTGGGCGCAGGTCGTCTCCCGTCCCAACGGGGAGCAGGCGTTCGTCAACGCGGGGAAGCGGGACGCGGCGTACGACCTCGATCTGCCCGAGGTCCAGGTCGTGCGGTCCGCGGAGGGGGGTGTGCGTGAGGCGGACGGTGTCGTGCTCACCGCGCTCTCCGATCAGCACGGGTGGGTGCGGACGGAGCCGGGCGCGGAGCTGTCCGTCGGCGACTGGGTCGGGATGGGGCTGTCGCACCCGTGCACCAGTTTCGACAAGTGGCAGCTCATTCCCGTCGTCGAGTCCGACGGGACGGTCGTCGAGTTCGTCCGCACGTACTTCTGAGTGCGGGTGGGGGCCCTGCGGGGCCCTCTCCCCAGCCCCGCCCCTTCCCGAAACCGGGGGCTCCGCCCCGGGCCCGGGCGGGGGCGTCCCCCGCACCCCCCGTATCGGGGCTCCGCCCCGCGCCCCGGGCGGGGGCTCCGCCCCCAGCACCCCCGTCGGGGCTTTGGCCCCCACCCGGCCGACGGCCGGACAACCCAAGGACCCCGCCATGGACCTCGTCATCCGCGACGCCACCGTCATCGACGGCACCGCCGCCCCCTCCTACCGCGCCGACGTCGCCGTCCGGGACGGGCGGGTCGTCGAGATCGTGAAGGAGGCCGCGGCGGCCGGACGCCGGCGGCCGAGCGGCACGCGCGTCGTGGAGGCGGACGGCCTCGCGCTCTCCCCCGGGTTCATCGACATGCACGCGCACAGCGACCTCGCGCTGCTGCGGGACCCGGACCACAGTGCGAAGGCGGCGCAGGGGGTGACGTTGGAGGTGCTCGGGCAGGACGGGCTGTCGTACGCGCCGGTGGACGAGCGGACGCTGGCGGAGGTGCGGCGGACGATCACGGGGTGGAACGGGGACGGGGAGGACATCGCGTTCGACTGGCGGACGGTGGGTGAGTACCTGGACCGGCTGGACCGGGGGGTCGCGGTGAACGCGGCGTACCTGGTCCCGCAGGGCACGGTGCGGATGCAAGCGGTGGGATGGGAGGACCGGCCGGCGACGCCGGAGGAGCTGGTCCACATGCGGCGGCTGGTCGCGGAGGGGATGGAGCAGGGCGCGGTGGGGATGTCGTCGGGGCTGACGTACACGCCGGGGATGTACGCGCCGGACGCGGAGCTCACCGAGCTGTGCCGGGTCGTGGCGCGGTACGGCGGCTACTACTGCCCGCACCACCGGTCTTACGGGGCGGGCGCGTTGGAGGCGTACGAGGAGATGGTGGCGCTCACCACCGAGGCGGGCTGCGCGCTCCATCTCGCGCACGCGACGATGAACTTCGGCGTGAACAAGGGGCGCGCGCCGGAGCTGCTCGGACTGCTCGACCGGGCGCTGGACGGCGGCGCGGACATCACCCTGGACACGTACCCGTACACCCCGGGCTGCACAACTCTGGTCGCGATGCTGCCCAGTTGGGCGAACGAGGGCGGCCCGGAGGCGCTGCTCGCGCGGCTGGCGGAGCCGGAGAGCGCCGAGCGGATCCGGTACGTCCTGGAGGAGGTGGGGGCGGACGGGTGCCACGGGGTGCCGATCGAGTGGGACACGATCGAGATCTCGGGGGTGACGAACCCGGAGCTGGCGGGCTACGTCGGGAAGACGGTCGCCCAAAGCGCCGACGAGCGGGCCGAGTTGCCGTGGACGACGGCCCGGCGGCTGCTCGTCGAGGACCGGCTCGGGTCGACGATCCTGCAGCACGTCGGGCACGAGGACAACGTGCGGGCGATCATGCGCCACCGCGTGCACACCGGCGGCAGCGACGGCATCCTGCAGGGCGACAAGCCCCACCCGCGCGCGTACGGCACGTTCCCGCAGTATCTGGGGCGCTACGCACGGGAGTTGGGGGTGCTGAGCCTGGAGGAGTGCGTCGCGCACCTCACGGGCCGGCCCGCAGCGCGGCTGCGGCTGCCGGACCGGGGGCTGGTGCGGGAGGGCTACCGCGCCGACCTGGTGCTCTTCGACCCGCGGACGGTCGCGGCGGGTTCGACGTTCGAGAAGCCGCGCACGCTGCCCGTCGGCATCCCGCACGTGCTGATCGACGGGAGGTTCGTCATCGAGGACGGCCGGCGGACGGACGTCCTCGCGGGACGGTCGGTGCGCCGGACCCCGTGCTGACGGCTCACCCGTCCGCGGCGAGGCGCGCGTGCAGGTGGGTGTCGTGCCAGCCGTCCGCGTGGAGGAGCGCCTTGCGGTGGGTGCCCTCGTGCCGGAATCCGCACTTCTCGGCGACCCGGCAGGAGGCGGTGTTGGCGACGGCGTGGACGAGTTCGAGCCGGTGGAAGCCCTCGTCGAAGGCCCACCGGGTCAGCGCCTCGGCCGCGCGCGGGGCGACACGGGCGCCGCGGGCGGCGGGGTGCGTCCAGTAGGCGAGCTCGGCCCGCCCCTCGGCGAGGGCGACCTCGCGCAACGACATCCGCCCCACCACGTCGTCGGACGCCGCCCGCACCACCGCCCACTGCGCGTTCGTCCCCGCCGGCCACTGGTCCCGCCACTGCGCGATCCACTCCCGCGCCTCGTCCACGGAGTCGGCCCGCCGGACGTGCCACTGCTGGATCGCGGGATCCCGGAACGCCTCCACCACCGCCGCCGCGTCGCCCGGCTCCCACGGCCTCAGCAGCAGCTCCTCGTCCACGGCGATCGCGGGCTGCGCCCGGCTCCGCAGGTGGTCGGGCGGCAGGACGGGCTGTACGAGGAAGGGCATGCGGCCATCATGCCGGTGGGCGGATCGCGCCACCCCGCCGGGCATCGAGCCCGACCCGCCGGCCGGCGCGGACCTCCCGTCGCGTCCACGCCGTTGAACCGCGCCCTGCCATCGTGTTGGCTTACGACGCCGGACCGGCGGGACCGCCGGGGCCCACCCGGCCGGAGCAGGGAGCCGCACGTGCAGGACGATGCCGTCGACCCGGTCGCCCACAACCGTGCGGCCTGGGACCGGCTGGTCGAGGAGGGCAACGAGTGGTCGCTTCCGGTCGGCCCCGAGGTCGTCGAGCGGGCCCGCGCGGGCGACTGGTCGGTCGTCCTCGTCGGGCGCGAGCCGGTCGACCCCTCCTGGCTGCCGGCCGACCTGACCGGCAAGGACGTGCTGTGCCTGGCCTCCGGCGGCGGCCAGCAGGGGCCGGTCCTCGCGGCGGCGGGGGCGCGGGTCACCGTGTTCGACAACTCGCCCCGCCAGCTCGACCGGGACCGGACGGTGGCGGAACGCGACGGGCTGGAGCTGCGCACGGTCCTGGGCGACATGCGCGACCTGGGCGCGTTCGGCGACGCGGTCTTCGACGTGGTGTTCCAGCCGGTCTCGAACCTGTTCGTGCCGGACCTGGCGGCGATGTGGCGCGAGTGCTTCCGCGTCCTGCGACCGGGCGGGACGCTGCTCGCGGGCTTCCTCAACCCCGACGTGTACCTGTTCGACCACGAGGCACTCGACGCGCGCGGCGAGCTGGTCGTCATGCACCGGCTGCCCTACAGCGACGTCGCGCGGTACTCCGCCGAGGAGCGCGCCGCGCGCTTCGGCGCGGACGCGCCGCTGGAGTACAGCCACAGCCTCACCGCCCAGATCGGCGGGCAGCTCGCGGCGGGGTTCGTCGTCACCGGCTTCACGGAGGCGCCGCACCAGTCCGACGCGTCCGCCGCGTACCTGTCGCACTACTTCGCGACGCGGGCGGTCAGGCCCTGCTGACCCGGACACCGTCCCGGCCGCCCCTCGGGGACACCGCCGCGCCCCCTCCCCGCCTACGATGACCGCGTGATCCTCTTCCTCTGCGCGGCGCTCACCTTCGCCTGCCTGCTGGTCAGTTTCCGGCAGGACAGGCGGCAGTTCCGCAACGCGGTGCTGCTCGGGCTGACGCTGGTGCTGCTGGGGCTCGCGGGCCTCGACTGGCTGGGTCGGTCGGACACCCCGGGGACGCAGGTCGCGCCGTACGTGCTCCCGGTGCTCGTCGGGGTCACCGCACTGGTGCTGCCGGCGGCGCTCGTGGCGAACGGGCTGACGATGGTGCGGCGGGAGGGGCGAGCGCTGGGGAACCTGCTGTCGCTGCTCGCGGGGATCGCGATGTTCCTGGTGCTCGGCTTCTTCGGGTTCGCGCTGGCGTCGGAGCGACCGGCGGTCGTCCGGACGGCGGTGCTCGTGCTGCTGGTGGCCGGGTACGTGTCGTTCGTGTTCGCGAGCTACCTCGTCTACGCGTTCCTGTACGGCCGGATCCGGGTGCGGCCAGGTGTGGACTACGTGGTCGTCCTCGGCTGCGGGCTGGTCCGCAACGAGGTGCCCAAGCTCCTCGCCTCGCGGCTCGACCGGGGACTCGCGGAGTACCGGGCGGAGGAGGCACGGGGCGGAACGCCGAAGTTCGTGACGTCCGGCGGGCAGGGGCCGGACGAGGACCGCCCCGAGGCGGTCGCGATGGCCGAGTACCTGGTCGCGCGCGGCGTCCCCGACGACCGGATCCTCCGCGAGGACCGCTCGACGACCACCGAGGAGAACCTCACCTTCAGCCGCGCGCTGATGGAGGCCGACAGCCCCGGCCACCTCTGCGTCGTCGTCACGAACAACTACCACGCCTTCCGCGCGGCGCTCGTCGCCCGACGCACCGGCGTCAACGGCCAGGTCGTCGGCGCGCGCACCGCGCGCTACTTCTGGCCGAGCGCGACGATCCGCGAGTTCGCCGCGATCTGGATGGAGCACTGGCGCACCAACTTCTCCGTCTGCGCCGCGCTGCTCCTCGCCGGCACCGCCTGGCTCCTCACCCAACCCGGCTGAGCCCCAACCGTCGCGGAGCGACGTGGCGCGTGCGACCCGGTGGCCGCGACACCGCGGGCCTCGCGGGGGCGGGGGTGGGGTCGCGTGCGGGCGGGCCGCGATCGCGACAACGCGGGCCTCGCGGGGCGGGCGCGGTTGCGCGCCTGCGAGCCGTGGTCGTGACAGCGCCCTGCGGGCGCCGGCGTGTGCCGCGCACCACCTGCGAGGGCATGCGCCGACGGGGCACCGCGCACGTCGTGGGCCGGGCGGGCCGGTCGGGCGCACCTCCTCGCTCCTCCGTCGCTGCGGGGCCACCCCCACCCACCCCACCCTCCGCCGACGCACCCGCACCCGCACCCGCACCCGCACCCGCACAGCGGCGCGACGCGCCTGCCGCGCAGCGGCAGGACTCACTGGACACGCCGCGCAGCGGCACAACCCCCCGCTCCCGCCCCCCAAAGCCGCGCAGCGGCGGAGTCTCACTGGGCGCGCCGCGCAGCGGCGGCACCCCCCTCCCGCCCCCCGCAGCCGCGCAGCGGCGAAGCCACACTCCGCCCCAGCCCCGCCGCGGCGAACCCCACTCCAGGCGAGCCGCGCAGCGGCGGGAGTTCGCTGCGGGTTACGCACGCGCGTGAGATGCCGCACGAAGCGCGCCGATCCCGCGCCACCCCCCACCAGCGCCCGTAAGCTCACCCCATGCAGGTGATCCAGTCGACGAAGCTCGCGAACGTCTGTTACGAAATCCGTGGCCCGGTGCTCGAGGAGGCCATGCGATTGGAGGCGGCGGGCCACCGGATTCTGAAGCTGAACACGGGGAACCCCGCCGCGTTCGGGTTTGAGTGCCCGCCGGCGATCCTGGAGGACGTGCTGCGGAATCTGCACAGCGCGCACGGGTACGGGGACGCGAAGGGGCTGCTGAGCGCCCGCCGGGCGATCATGTCGCACTACGAGACGCGGGGGATCCCGCTGTCCGTGGAGGACATCTACCTGGGCAACGGCGTCAGCGAGCTGATCCAGATGTCGATGCAGGCGCTGCTCGACGACGGCGACGAGGTGCTCGTCCCCGCGCCCGACTACCCGCTGTGGACGGCCGCGGTCAGCCTCGCGGGCGGCACGGCCGTGCACTACCGGTGCGACGAGCAGGCCGACTGGATGCCGGACCTCGCCGACATCGAGCGGAGGATCACCGACCGCACCAAGGCGCTCGTGGTGATCAACCCGAACAACCCCACCGGCGCCGTCTACGACGACGAGATGCTGCGCGGCCTCACCGAGATCGCCCGCCGGCACAACCTGATCGTCTGCTCGGACGAGATCTACGACAAGATCCTCTACGACGGCACCACCCACACCCCGACCGCCGCGCTCGCCCCCGACCTGCTCGTCCTCACGTTCAACGGGATGAGCAAGAACTACCGGGTGGCGGGCTACCGCTCCGGCTGGATGGCCGTCTGCGGGCCGAAGGCGCACGCCTCCTCGTACATCGAGGGGCTGACGATCCTGGCGAACATGCGGCTGTGCGCCAACATGCCCGCCCAGCACGCGATCGCCGCCGCGCTCCAAGGCCGGCAGTCGATAGAAGCACTGGTCGAGCCCGGCGGCCGACTGCTCGAACAGCGGAACGCGGCCTACGAGCAGCTCACGAAGATCCCCGGCGTGACCTGCGTGAAGCCCAAGGGCGCGCTGTACCTCTTCCCGCGCCTGGACCCCAAGGTCTACAAGATCAAGGACGACCGGCGGATGGTCCTCGACCTGCTCCGCGCGGAGAAGATCATGATCGTGCACGGCACCGGCTTCAACTGGCACGAGCCAGACCACTTCCGGCTCGTCACCCTGCCGAACGTGACGGACCTGTCGGACGCGGTGGCCCGCATCGGCCGCTTCCTGGACGGCTACGGGCAGCACTGACGCGCGGCGGCGGGGCGCGTGCGCACGCCCGGCCCCCGCACCGCCCGCTCCCGCACCGCCCGCCGCCTCGCCGGCCGGCACCCCCGCACCGCCCACCTCCTCGCGACCCGGCACAACTTTAGACTGGTTCCAATGTAGGATGGCTTCCTGACGCCGAGCAGGAGGCCCTCTTCATGTACGAGCCGATCCGCACCAGGTCGGTGCACAGCACGGCCGCCGACCTGGGCACGTACCCGCACCGCTCGCGCGAGGAGGAGCTGGACATCCAGCTCGCGGGACACCTCGCGGCCCTCCTCGCCGTCACCGACGAACTGCGCGCGCTGGCCCCGTCCGCCGAGCTCGACACGGCGGCCGGGCAGCTGTCCGCCGAGGTCGCCCGGCTGCGCGGCGGCTCCCCGCCCGCACGCCTCGCCCCGGCCCCGCGCCGCCCCGCCGGCGCGCCCTCCGCAAGCGCCCTGAACGCCCGCGCCCACACCCTCGCCGGCCGCGCCCTGGTCGTCGCCGCCTCCCGCGCCGACACCTCCGCCGCGATCCTGGCCGCGCACCGGATCGACGCGCACCGCGCGGCCGCCCACCGCGCACCCGCGGCCGCACCCGCACCCGCGGCCTCCCCCACCGCCGACCGCGACCGCACCCTCGTCGGCACCCCCTGAACGGCCCCGGGCCGCACGCTCAAGAGGCGTGCGGCCCGGGTTGCCACCCACTGCGCTGCGGCGGGAAGGCGTCAGCCGAGCCGCTCCACGAGCGCGTGGTACTGGTCCCACAGCTCCTTCGGCGTGTGCTCGCCGAACGTGTTCAGGTGCTCGGGCACCAGCGACGCCTCCTCGCGCCAGACCTCCTTGTCGACGGTCAGCAGGAAGTCGAGGTCCTCCGCCGGCAGGTCGAGCCCGTCGGTGTCGAGCGCGGCGGCCGTCGGCAGCACGCCGATCGGCGTCTCGACGCCCTCGGCCGTGCCGTCGAGCCGCTCGACGATCCACTTCAGGACGCGGGAGTTCTCCCCGAACCCGGGCCACACGAACCGGCCGGCGTCGTCCTTGCGGAACCAGTTGACGTAGTAGATCTTCGGGAGCTTCGCCTCGTCCTTGCCGGCGCCGACCTTCACCCAGTGGCCCATGTAGTCGCCCATGTTGTAGCCGCAGAACGGCAGCATGGCGAACGGGTCCCGGCGCAGCTCGCCGACCTTGCCCTCGGCCGCCGCCGTCTTCTCGCTGGCGACGTTCGCGCCGAGGAAGACGCCGTGGTTCCAGTCGAAGGACTCGGTGACCAGCGGGACGGCGGAGGCGCGGCGGCCGCCGAAGAGGATGGCCGAGATCGGCACGCCCTTGGGGTCCTCCCACTCCGGCGCGATGATCGGGCACTGCGCGGCCGGGACCGTGAAGCGGGCGTTCGGGTGCGCGGCCGGAGTCTCCGACTCCGGCGTCCAGGCGTTGCCCTTCCAGTCGGTCAGGCGCGCGGGCTTCTCCTCGGTCATGCCCTCCCACCAGACGTCGCCGTCCTCGGTGAGCGCGACGTTGGTGAAGACCGAGTTGCCCCACAGCGTCTTCATCGCGTTGGCGTTGGTGTGCTCGCCGGTGCCGGGCGCGACGCCGAAGAAGCCGGCCTCGGGGTTGATCGCGTAGAGGCGGCCGTCCTCGCCGAACCGCATCCACGCGATGTCGTCGCCGATCGTCTCGACCGTCCAGCCGGGGATCGTCGGCTCCAGCATGGCGAGGTTGGTCTTGCCGCAGGCGGAGGGGAACGCGGCGGCGACGTACTTCGCCTCGCCGGTGGGCGGGGTGAGCTTGAGGACGAGCATGTGCTCGGCCAGCCAGCCCTCGTCGCGGGCCATGACGGACGCGATGCGCAGGGCGTAGCACTTCTTGCCCAGCAGCGCGTTGCCGCCGTAGCCGGAGCCGTAGGACCAGATCTCGCGGGTCTCGGGGAAGTGCGAGATGTACTTGGTGGAGTTGCACGGCCACGGCACGTCCGCCTCGCCCGGCGCGAGGGGGGCGCCGAGGGTGTGGACGGCGCGAACGAAGAAGCCGTCGTCGCCGAGCTCGTCGAGGACGGGCTGCCCCATGCGGGTCATGGTGCGCATGGAGACCGCGACGTAGGCGGAGTCGGTGATCTCGACGCCGATCGCGGAGAGCGGGGAGCCGAGCGGGCCCATGCAGAACGGGACGACGTACATCGTGCGGCCGCGCATCGAGCCGCGGAAGAGGCCGCCCTCGGGGTCGGCAGAGGAGCCGGCGAACAGCTCCTTCATCTCGGCGGGGGCCTTCCAGTGGTTGGTCGGGCCCGCGTCCTCCTCCTTCTCGGAGCAGATGAAGGTGCGGTCCTCGACGCGCGCGACGTCCGTGGGGTCGGACGCGGCGTAGTAGGAGTGCGGGCGCAGCACCGGGTCGAGCTTGGTGAACGTGCCCTTGGCGACGAGCTCCTCGGCCAGGCGCTCGTACTCCGCCTGCGATCCGTCGCACCAGACGACCTGGTCCGGCTGGGTCAGTTCGGCGATCTCGTTCACCCACGAGATCAGTTCCTGGTGCCGGGTGGGCAGGTCCGGGGTGAGCACCCCGGTGGTGTCGGACGGAAGGGGAGCCGCGATATCGCGCGCCACGATCGCTCCTAAGTGAGGGTCATGTGGGCCCGGTTGGGCCTGCTGTCAGGTGCCCCGTGGGGGCTTCGACCCGGATGACTTCGCGGTGTTCGTTCGCTGGGCGCTCATCCGGTGCCGACCGCACTCATATGATCATCGCTGGAGTGCGCCCATCTGTCCAGTAGGCCTCACATGTGAGCGTGGACACGGTGGCGTGACGTCGCCCACGCCCTCGCGCCGTCCGTAACCTACGCAACCGTAGGTAGGATTCGGCATATGAGCCCAACGCCCGCCACCGTGCCGACCCAGGTCAAGGACCGTGTGTCGGACCTCGTCCCGGCCGAGATCAAGCCCCGTCTGCGGGGATGGCTGCACGCGGGGATGTTCCCCGCCGTGCTGGTGTCCGGCCTCGTCCTGGTAGCGTTCGCCGACACCCGGGCCGCACGGATCTCGTGCGCCGTCTACGTCCTGACCGCGTGCCTGCTGTTCGGCATCAGCGGCATCTACCACCTGGGGAGTTGGAAGGCGCGCGGCAACGCGGTGCTGCGCCGCCTCGACCACGCGAACATCTTCCTGATCATCGCCGGCACCTACACCCCGCTCAGCGTGCTGCTCCTGGAGGAGTCCACGGCGACGACGCTGCTCGTCGTCGTCTGGGCGGCGGCGCTCGCCGGGATCGCCTTCCGGGTCTTCTGGGTCGGCGCCCCGCGCTGGCTCTACACCCCGTGCTACATCGCGATGGGGTGGATCGCCGTCTTCTTCCTCCCCGAGTTCCTGCGCGAGGGCGGGGTCGCCGTGCTCGTCTGCGTCGTCGTCGGCGGGCTGCTCTACAGCGCGGGCGGGATCGTGTACGCGCTCAAGCGACCCGACCCCTCACCGCGCTGGTTCGGCTTCCACGAGGTCTTCCACTCACTGACGCTGGCGGCGTTCGTCACCCAGTACGTGGCCATCTCGCTCGTCGCGTATTAGCCCGCCGGCTGCGGGCCGCTCCCGCCCGGCCCGCCCGTGCGCCGGGCGCGGGCCCGACGGGCGGGCCGTCAGCCAGACGAAGCCCGAGACCGTCAGCAGCACCACGGCGACCACCGCGGCCGTCCCCACGAACACGAACCCCGCCACGCACAACGCGGCCGCCAGCAGCACCAGTACGTTCCACCGGTCGCGCACGCCACACCTCCCCTGTCGGTCTCTCCCCCGTCTCCCCGTCCGTACGGACGGTTCGGGTTCCCGGAACCCAGAGTGACACACCCCTCTGACAACGGAGGTTCGGGAACGTGTCCGCGGGACGACGAACGGCCCCCCTTCCCACCGCGGGAAGGGGGGCCGCACGCGTCACTCCGGACCCGTCAGCTCCGGCAGGCCCACCCGTCGCGGTCCGGGTCGAGGCGCAGCGGGTCGTCCTTGCCGTTCACCTTCAGCCGCCCGTAGTCGTGACTCGCCAGCCATGCGCAGCGCGCCTTGGTCGTCGCCTTGACCGCCTTCGGGAAGGCGGTCGGCACGCACACGTTCGCCGAGCCGTAGTGCCGGTCGCAGCCGGAGACCTCCGGGGGCACGGGGGCCGAGCGGCGCTCGGCCCGCGGCGCCTTCGGGTCCGCCGCCAGGTCGGAGGCGAAGGCGTGCTGATGGCCGCCGACGTCCTTCGCCAGCGCCGCGGGCCCGCTCAGCCGCACCCAGCGGGCGACGGACGGGACCCCGTTGGCGTCGGTCGCGAACAGCATGTACCAGCCGGGCGGGGCCAGGTTGGGGTTGTCGGTGACGTTGAGGTCGACGGTGTTCCCGTCGACCGTCAGCGGCAGGTCGACGAACCGCTGGTTGGGGTCGGAGGAGTGGGTCACCGCGGCCGGGCGGATCAGCTGCGCCTTCACGATCGGCCGGTCCACCGTGATCCGCTGGGTGTCGCCGTACGTCCACTGGGTGTCGATCACCGAGGTGATCGCCGGGCGCGGGCCCTTGAACAGGTACGGCGGGGTGTAGACGGACACGTCGTGGTTCCACGAGCCGTTGCCCGGGTTGTCGCCGACCGACATCACCCGTCCGTCGGGGAGCAGGAACGACGACGAGTGGTAGCCGCGGTCCTCGGGGTCGGCAGCCATCGGCGTGAACGTCTCGGTCGCCGGGTCGAACATCGAGGCCGAACGGACCGGGGCGGCGCGGTTGTACAGCGCCCCGCCGGTCTCGAAGACCTTGCCGTCGGGCAGCAGCACCGTGGAGAGGTACATCTTGCCCTGGTCACCGGTCTGCGGGACCTGCCCGGCGCCGAGGTCGACGGTGCCCTGCGGGAGCGGCGGGCCCGCACGGTAGGCGGGGTCCGGGGCCTTGAGGTCGATGATGTCGGTCAGCCGGTTCGCCGCCGGGTTGGAGTCGACGTTCCCGCCGCCGACGGTCAGCACCTTCTGGTCCTGGGCGGGCGGAAGCAGCACGCTCGCGGACTGGTCGCGCTCGTCCTTCTTCCGCAGACCGGGCACGTCGGTGATCGTGTTCGCGTCGTAGTCGTAGACGGACGCGCCGGTGCCGGGGGTGCCGTTGCCGAAGGTGTGGCTGCCGCTGTAGAAGAGCCGGCCGTCCTGCATGAGGATCATCGACGGGTACAGGCCCCAGTAGGACCAGGTCTGGTTGACCTGCCAGGTCGGGAGCCACCTCTTCTCGGCAGCCGACCAGCGCTCGGCGGTCACCGAACCCGTCGAGTCCTCCTTCAGGCCGCCGAAGGAGATGACGTCGCCGTTGCCGAGGATCGTCGCCGACGGGTACCAGTGGCCGTCGTTCATGTCGTTGGTCTTCACGTACGTCTCGGTCGCCGGGTCGAAGACGTACGAGTCCTTGAAGCCCTGGTAGCCGATCGTCCCGTCGGCCGACGGGTAGCCCTTGTTGCCGCTCATGACGAGCACCCGGCCGTCCTCCAGCTGGACGTGGCCGGCGCAGAACATGTCCTTCGGGGTGGGGATCACCTTGTACGAGCCGTTCGCCGGGTCGTACACCGCAGAGGTGAAGGTGCCGGCCGCGAACAGCTCCGGGTCGTTGCCCGATCCGGCGATCATCAGCACCTTGCCGTTGTGCAGCACCACCGAGTGCATGGAGCGGACCGGGTTCTTCACCGGCAGCACGGTCCAGCGGCCCTTGGCGCACTCCGCGGCCGTCCCGGTGCACTGCGGCGGCGGCACGGGGACGGCGACCTCCTCCATCCGGTAGTCGTCGGTGGTCACGCTGCCGGTGCCGTACACCGAGACGCCCCACGCGATCCGGTCGGTGCCGGCCGGGACGGGCGGCGTCCGCACCTCGGTCCGCGCGTACGCGGCGCTGACCGGGAGCGTGCGCAGGTCGGTCCAGTACTGCCAGCCGGCCGCGGTGTCGTGCCGGAAGAGGGTCAGCGAGGCGTCCGGCGTCGTCGACTTGTACCAGAGGCTCAGGTCGTACTGCCGGTCCTTCGTCACCGCGGGCGCGCAGGCGGCGGACTCGGTGACCAGCGCCTTGCGGTCGCCGTCCACCCGCCGGGTCAGGCTCACCCGCATCGCCTTCGTCCCCGAGTGCGCGTCAGGCACCACCGCGAACGTGTAGTCGTTGTCGCCCCACCCCGACCGCGACCAGCACTGCGGAAGGTCCCCCGGCGTCGCCCCGGCCGTCTCGAAGCCGGGGTTCTTCACCAGGTTCGGCGCGGCCGCCGCCGGCCCCTGCGACGACAGCAGCATCCCGGCGGTCAGCCCGCACACAGCCAGCAGGCTGACCTGCCGTCTCCGTCCGGTTCTGTCGAGCACGTTCCTCATGGCGTCACGACTCCTTCGTGCGTCGTCCCCGGCGGGACGCGCGGCTCGGCGGCTACGGCTACGGCTACGGGCTCCGGTACGGGCGCGGAATGCCCGACGGCGTCCAGCGCGCCCCGCTGACCACCGCCGCGCACCGCGCCCACGTCGGCCGCACGCCGCGTCCCCCGCCTCCCCCGCGGCAGGTAGATCAGGGCCTCCGTGCCCGCGTAGCGCAGGACGAAGGTGATCAGCAGGGCCGCGACGGTGGCCTGCATGACCGGCAGCCCGGCGTGGGTGACGAAGACCGCGCTGAGCGGGATGCGGAGCACCAGGTCGGCGTTGGCGATCAGGCCGTAGCGGGTGAGGCGGTTGGCCCAGTGGCGGTGGCCGCGGCGGTGGCGGAAGAGGAGCAGCTCGATGAGCAGGAAGTTCCACAGCACGCCGAACTGGTTCGCGGCGATCTGCGCGGGCACGAAGTGCAGCCCGGCCGCGGTCGTCATCAGCCACAGGGCGATCAGGTTCGGCGCGAAGCCGGAGAGCCCGATCAGCCCGAACGCGGCCATCCGCGCCGGCGGCGCGGCGGTGCGCAGCTCGACGAGGTGGCGCAGGAAGCGCAGGCCCTCCTTCGCCGTCGACTTCGACTCCCCCGCGAACCGGTCGCGGAAGGTGAACGGCACCTCCGCCACCGCGCGGGGCCGGGCTCGTACGGCGACCTCGAGGAGGATCTTGTAGCCGAGCGGCTTCAGCAGGTCCGCGGTGACGGCGCTCCTGCGGATCGCGAAGAAGCCGCTCATCGGGTCGCTGATCCCGCCGAGCCGCCGCGGGAACAGCCCCTTCGCCAGCCAGGTCGCCGCGCGCGAGACGGCGACCCGGTAGCCGCCGGCGAGCCCGGCCCGGCTGCCCCCGGCCACGTACCGGCTGGCCACGACCAGCTCGGCCCGCTCCATCTCCCCGTGCGCGACCAACTCCGGTACCAGGTCCGGCGGATGCTGCAGGTCGGCGTCCATCACGACGACCCACTCCGAGCTCGCGACCCGCAGCCCCTCCACCACCGCGCCGCCGAGCCCGCCGTCGGGGGCGTCCCGGTGGATCACCGACACGGGGAACGGGCAGTCCTGCGCGGCCTGTTCGATCACCCACGGGGTGTCGTCCGTCGAGTCGTCGACGAACACGACCTCGCACGGCACCCGCGCGGGCACCCCCGCGGTGATCTGCCGCAGCAACTCACCCACGTTGCCGGACTCGTTGAACGTCGGCACGACGATCGTGACGACGGCGGGCTCGGGCACGACCGGCAGCGCGGCCGTGACGCGCAGGGCCTGCTCGGCGACGGGCGCCAGACGCGGCGCGCCGCCCGGCCCTGCCGCCGCTCGCGGGCCGGCGGCCGCGGCGGGGCCCGGCCC
>NZ_JBHWZH010000120.1:0-18489 GCF_042728285.1 Streptomyces sp. NPDC060194
GCGGACTGCTCCGCGGCGGCGGCACCGGTGTCACGGGCGCAGGGCCTGTGGGGGCCCGCACCGTCGCCCCGAGTCGGACGGTGCGGAGAAGCTGTGGATTCTGGTCAGTTCTCGGCCAGGATGTGCGACAGCTCCGTGTCGAGATCGAAATGACGGTGCTCGGTGCCCGGTGGCACGGCGGCGTCGGTCCTCTTCAGGAACGACTCCAGGGCCCTCGCGGGCGCCTCGAGCAGGGCCTCGCCCTCCGGTGAGCTGAGGGCGATGCAGACGACACCCTGGCCGTGGCTCCGGGACGGCCAGACTCTGACGTCACCGGTGCCGGTGGGTCGGTGCAGACCCTCGGCGAGGAGATCGCGGGCGAAGACCCACTCGACGGTCTCCTCGGCTCCGGTGTGGAAGGTGGCATGCACGGCGTAGGGATCGGCCGTGTCGTACCGCAGACCTGCGGGTACAGGCAGTGACGACTCGCTCGACACAACGAGGCGCAGGTGCAGCTCGCAGCTGACCGTGGTGTTCATAAGCGCCAGGGCCTTTCGCTCAGTGTGCGCTCGGGGATTCGCACGTCGGCGAAATCGACATGCCACCTACGGTGGCGTTGTAAACCCCTCTGACCCATTTGTGGCTCTTCGGGTCCTTCGGATGGAGGAGTGCGGATTCGTTCTTCAGAGCCATTTCGGTGACGTGAGGGGGTCGGGTAGTTTTGTGACCATGAACGCGGAGAGTGACGGGCGATCGAAGGTGGCCGTGGACACGGTCCCCGAGCCCGCGACGGGGGACGAGTACGCGGCCCAGCGGCCGCTGGGCTCGAAGGCGCCGGACTTCATCAAGGCCAGACGGACGCTCCACCTCAGCTGGCAGGTCGGCGTCTTCGTCGTCGGCCTCGCGGTGGTCGGGGCCGGGGTCGCGATGCTGGTGCTGCCCGGCCCGGGCTGGGTCGTCATCTTCGCCGGCCTCGCGATCTGGGCGACCGAGTTCGCCTGGGCGCAGCTCGTGCTCCGCTGGACCAAGCGCAAGGTCAGGGAGGCGGCCCACCGGGCCATGGACCCCAAGGTGCGGCGGCGGAACACCGTCCTGCTGACGGTCGGCCTCGTCATCACGGCGGCGCTCGTCGGCTGGTACCTGTGGCAGTTCGGCATGGTCATGCCCTGGAAGGCCGGCGCGTAGGGGGACCGGAGCCGTCGGCGGCGGACGGGGCACCCGCTGACATGCGGTAATGTTCTGCCTGCGCCCGGGCGATTAGCTCAGTGGGAGAGCGCTTCGTTCACACCGAAGAGGTCACTGGTTCGAACCCAGTATCGCCCACCCGGACGGATGGCCCGCGGACTCGTCGAGTCCGCGGGCCTTTCCGCGTCTCAGCGCATCCGCCCCACCGAGGCCACGATCCGGCGCGCCTCGCGCAGCCTCCGCTCGTAGGTCGCGCCCACGCCGAGCAGCAGGAGGCCGGCGAGGGCGGGCGGCAGCCAGCGGGGAGCCGCGTCCACGACCTGCACCAGGTACGGGGCCAGCTCGTGCAGGGCGACGGCGGCGAGGGCGGTCGCGCCGAGCACGAGCGGGGCCTGCAGGCGGTGGTGCGCGCCCAGCAGGGTGAGCCCGAGGGCCGCGAGGCCGAGGAGCAGCGGGCGCTGCCACCCGGCGTCGCCCAGGACCGCGAGCAGACTCGGCAGCAGCGTCGCGGCGAGGCCCGGGCCGTAGGCCGGCCAGGAGGAGGCCGCCGGGTCCCGGCGG
Organism: Streptomyces sp. NPDC060194; assembly: GCF_042728285.1. Lineage (NCBI taxonomy): Bacteria > Bacillati > Actinomycetota > Actinomycetes > Kitasatosporales > Streptomycetaceae > Streptomyces > Streptomyces sp. NPDC060194. Next base: position 1,726 of record NZ_JBHWZH010000120.1, read on the forward strand.
CGCCTGAGCCGGCCGACCAGCAGGGCCGGGACGGTCACCGGCAGGGTGTACGCCTCGGGCACCGTGACGTCTGAGGCGGCGAGCCGGGCCCAGGTGGCCAGCACGAACAGCACGGCCGCGGCGTACCCGACGGGCCGGCGGTCGGGGCGCAGCGCGGTGCCGGCGCAGAGGACGCCGCACAGGGCGAGGACCAGCGCGAGGGTCGGCGCGTGCGTCGACGCGAGGGCGATCGACACCGCCCCCGCCGCACCCGCCGTGAGCTCCACGGCGGGCAGCGGGGTGCGCAGCCGGGCCGCGACGACGGCGACGACCGCGGGGACCGAGAGGACGACGACGCCGGTCGCATGGGCCGCCAGCCCCGCGCCGGCGCCCGCGGCACCGGCGAGCCCGGTGGCCGTCACCACCGCCGCGCAGGCCGCGACCTGCCGGGCGACGCCGGGACGGACGGCGACGGCGGTGGCGACGGCCAGCGCGGGCAGCACGGGCAGCGTGGTGAGGGAGGCCGTCCGCGAACCCAGAGAGGCGAGGGCCGCTGTCGAGGCGGTGAGCCCGGCGAGGGTCAGAAGGGTGGTGGTCGGAGCGGTGGCGGGGGACCGGCGGTCGAGGAGGACGCCCGTGCCGGCGGTGGCGGCGGTCAGCGCGAGGAACAGCACGAGCGCGGGGGCGAGGTGCAGGGCGAGGGCGTACGGGAGCGTCAGGACCGTGGCCCAGGCGAGCGTCAGGGCGATGACGTTGCCGGCCTGGCTCCGGTCGTCGCCCCCGGCCAGGGCGGCCACGGTCGGCCGGGCCGCGATCGCCAGTGCGGCAAGGAGCAGGGGAGCCGTCGCGAGGACCGACCACGGCAGGTCCGTGTCCAGGGCGTCGCGCACCGGGCCCGTCGGAGCGGACCAGACGGCTTCGAGGCCCGTCAGCGGGCCCAGCAGGGAGCCCGCCACCACCGGGGCCGCCCAGAGCGCCGCCGCGGCCTGGGTGAGGGCCGAGGCGGTCAGGAGGCCGCCTCGTACGGGGCGCGGCAGGGGGGAGCGGAGGACCGCGAGCAGGGCGAGGCCGCTGAGGAGGTAACCGGGGACCGCCCAGGCGCCGGGGACGCCGGGACGCAGCACACCACCGGCCGCTGCGACGAAGGAGAGGCCGGCGATCACCGCGGGCCAGGCCAGGCGGAGCCGGTGGGCGACGACGGCGGCCGTCACGGCCGCGAACAGCAGGAGGCAGCCCGGCAGCGCGGCCGCGAGCGGGGTGCCGGCCGTGAGGGACAGCTCCAGGGCGACGAGTAGCCCGAGGCCGCCCGCGATGCAGCCGGCCACCGCGGCCGTCGCCCGGAGCGTCGCGGACGCCCCGCGCGCCTCCTCCCGCGCCCGCTCCGGACCACCGGCCGTCGGACCGGCGGGGCCGAGGGCGACGACGGCCGCCGCGTCGAGCGCGGCCGTCACGAGCAGAGCCGCCGCCACCGTCGCGGGGCGGGCCCCGGCGGCCGCGGTGGCGAGGAGCAGCGGGAACTGGGCCGCGACCACCGCCGCCGGGCCGGGCCCGCGCAGAGCGGGCAGCAGGCGGGCGTACGCGCCCCAGCCGGCGGCCAGGACGGCGGCCGCGACGGCGGCGTAGGCAAGGCCGTCCACGCCCGGCAGCGCGGCGCGGTGCAGGGCGTAGGCGTCGAGGACGGTCAGGGCGAGGCCGAGCGCGGCCAGGGACTCCGCGGTCGCCGTCAGACCGCGGCGCAGGACGGCGGCGGGGGCGGTGAGGACGAGGGCCGTCACCGTGCCGAGGACCGCGGCCCGGCCGCCGATGCCGAGGTCGCCCCAGCTGAGCAGGGTGAAGGCGAGCGCGGCGACCGTGAGCAGGGCGCCGCCGAGGGCGAGGAGCACGTTCCGGGCCCCGCGCGGCGAGGTCTCCGAAGGGCGCGGAGCGAGGACCGGGCGGGGCGCCGGCGGGGTCGCGTGCAGCAGGTGCAGCAGCTGGCCGCGACGGGTCAGCAACTGCGCGCGCCGGGCGTCGAGCCGCCACAGCTCGGCGTCGATCAGCCGGAGTTCCTCGGCCGGGGGCGGGGTCTGGGTCATGGGCCGAGTGTCCTGCCGCCCCGGCGGCCCCGAATCGGGTCGGGTACTCAGCTCGCCCTGAGTACCGCGGACCGCCCGCACGGACCCGTCCCGCTCGGGACACGGGCGCCCCACGAGCAGCGGGACGAGGTCCGCGCGCCGCTGATGCGGCGCCTGCCGCTCCCCGGCCGGCCCTTCTTCCTCGCCCACCACGCCTGGATGATGCGGCGCGGGCTCGCGGCGCGGCTGCAAGCGGTTTGAACGAACCCCGCGGAGGGCTGTAAGGTTCAGTCCGTTCCCGGGCGATTAGCTCAGTGGGAGAGCGCTTCGTTCACACCGAAGAGGTCACTGGTTCGAACCCAGTATCGCCCACCCGGACACCAGGCCCGGTCCTCCGCGAGGACCGGGCCTCGTGCGTCCGCTCAGGCCGCCTGCGCCGGGATGTCCGGCCGCAGCGGCCACGCCGGGTCGACCGCCTCCGGAGTGCCGTTCTTCGTGAACCACGCCTGCAGGCCGCGTGCCTGGGCCGCGTGCCACATCGCCTGCAGCGAGTGCAGCTCCGCCGCCGAGAGGCGCTCCAGCCGCACGGCGAACCGCCGGCCCACCGCGCGCACCAGCTCCAGCGACGCGGTCGCGTCCGCCGCCGCGTCGTGCGCCGCGTCCAGCGGTATCCCGTACGTCTCGCACAGGTCGCTCAGCGTGCGCCGGCCCTTGCGGTAGCGGTCCAGGTGCCTGTCGAGCACCCGCGGATCCAGGACGCACAGCGACCTGTTCTCCAGGTAGCGCGAGAGCGACGAGGCCCGGTGGCGCCGCAACTCCCGGTCCAGGAGCGTCAGGTCGAACGGCGCGTTCATCACGACCAGCGGCCGGCCCGCCGCGCACTGCTCGGCGAGCGCCCGCCCTATCTCCTCCATCACCGGCGCCGGCCAGCGCCCGTTCAGCTGCAGGTGAGTGTCCGTCAGCCCGTGCACCGCGGTCGCGGACGGCGGCACCGGGATACCCGGGTTGACCAGCCAGCGGATCGCCCGCGGGCGCATGCCCGCCGCGTCCTGGACGACGAGGGCGGCGGACACGATGCGGTCCTCCTCCACGTCCACGCCGGTGGTCTCGGTGTCGAAAGCGGCAAGGGGTCCTTCGTACCAGCACGTCATGTCGTCCCCGAATTCCTCGTGCCCACTGGGCAGTCGGCGTCCCGCACGCTGCCCGAGCAGGTGATACCCGGGCCGTTTGCGCCGTACGCGGGGCGGAGACAACACAGTTGGAAGCAAGCGAAACGCAAGGCCCGGAAGGCGCAAGAGCCATGGCGCTCACTCAGCCCGAACCGGGTGGGCTCCTACCGGAGCGGACAGCCCCGCCGCGCGGCTCACTCGCCATCACCGCCTGCATGGAAACCCTCCAGGTCGGCTACCTGCACGCCGTCGCGGCCGCCGCCGGCTGCTCCCTCTCGCAGCCCTTCCCGGACAACGGCATCGACTGGCACGTCAGCCACAGCGCCCCCGGGCACACCGTGGACGACGAGGTCACCATCAAGATCCAGCTCAAGTGCACCTACCAGATCGCGCCCCGCCCGCCCGGCGCCGCGTTCTCCTTCACGCTCGACAACCCGCACCTGCTGAAGCTCGCCCGCACCCCGGTCGCGGTCCACAAGATCCTGGTGGTGATGCTCGTGCCCCGCACCCCCGACGCCTGGCTGTGCGCCTCGCACGACAGCCTCTACCTGCGCCACTGCTGCTACTGGGTCGACCTCGCCGGACACCCCGTCACCGGCCGCCACCGCACCACCGTGCGCGTCCCCACCGCCAACGTCTTCGACGACCGGGCGCTGCGCGGCATCATGAACCGGATCGGCGCGGGAGGCGCGCCATGACCTTCCGGCCCGCCGACGACCCCGTACGCCCGCACCCCTGCGCGGACGCCCCGCCCGCCGACGACCGGCCCGACCCGGCCGTCCTCGGCGCGCTCCTGGAGCGCCACGGCTGGCAGCGGCACGGCGGCGCCCCCGGGCGGTACGCCCGCTGGACCCCGCCGGGACCCGGCGGCGGCACCTCGCTGCTCGTCCCCGTCAGCCGCGCCTTCCCCGACTGCGACGACCTGCTCGCCGAGGCCCTCACCGCACTGCGCCGCAGCGCCGCGCCCTCGGCCCGCGAGGTCCTCGTCTCGCTGACGGTCCCGAGCGACGTCATCCGCTGGGAGCGGGCCGTCCCCGAGGGGCCCGCGAGCGGCGCGGCCTCCTGGACCGAGCAGGAGCGGCTCCGCTCCGCCGCCCGCCGGATGCTCCTGGCCGCCGCGCTCGCCGTCCGCGGCCAGGTCGGCTACCACGGCAGCCGCCACCGCAGACAGGCCGAGATGCTGCTCGACGACGTCCTCGTCGGCCCCACCCCCGGCGGCCGCCGGCTCGCCGCGTACGTGCCGGTCGCGGGCGGTCGCGCGCTCGTCGTCCGGCTGCACCACGCGCTGCACGCCACCCGCGAGGCCGTCGACTACCAGCGGGCGGCCGGCGGGATGGAGGCGTTCGACGCGGCGGTCGGGGCCGGAGTCTGCCACGAGCTGGTCGAGGCCGTCGTCGCGCTCGTCCGCGGCTCGCAGGGTGCGGGCATCACCCTGGAGTGGGCCCCCGTCCCCGGCGTGCCGGACGGGTGTGCTGCCCGGCCCGAGCCGGTCGAGTTCTCGCCCGGCGACCTGCCCGCCCTGCGCGCGGCCGCCGCCCGGTACGTGCGCGACGAGCCGTCGCTCCCGGTGCGGGTCACCGGGGCCGTGATCGGACTGCGCCGCCCGGAGCCGCGCGGGCCCGGGACCGTACGGCTGCGGGTGCTCGCCGGGGCGGACGTGCCGCAGGTGCGGATGGTGCTCGACGAGGATTCCTACCGGATCGCCGGCCACGCCCACCTGGTCGGCCTCCCGATACGCGTGCACGGACGCCTCGAGGCCCGTGGCGGGTTCCGGCGGCTGGCGGACGCGTACGGGGTGGTGCCGGTGCAGGTCGACGAGACGGAGCGGGACCGGCTGATGAAGGCGCTGCACGAGAACATGGACTTCTTCGAGGCAGGGGGCACCCCCTGCTCGGGCGCAGCCGAGAGCCCGGGGGAGTGCGCGGGGCAGGAGTGAGGGCGGGGACCTTCCCGGAGCGCCGTAACCGTTTCGCGGGGCACCCCCGCGGCTCGGTACGATTCCCCCAGTCCGCGCGGTAAGAGTCGCGCGATCCCCGTGCAGGTAGGAGAGACCGGTGTCAGACGTCCGTGTGTTCATCCATCGCGATTCCGAGCGGGAAGAGCGTGTGGTGACGCCGGGCACGACGGCCGCCGACGTCTTCTCCGACGACCGCTCGATCATCGCCGCGAAGGTCGGCGGTGAGCTGAAGGACCTGGCCTACGTCCTCGTCGACGGCGAGGAGGTCGAGCCGGTCGTCATCTCGTCCGAGGACGGGCTGAACATCCTGCGCCACTCGACCGCGCACGTCATGGCGCAGGCCGTCCAGGAGCTCTTCCCCGAGGCCAAGCTGGGCATCGGCCCGCCGGTCAAGGACGGCTTCTACTACGACTTCGACGTGGACAGGCCGTTCACGCCCGAGGATCTCAAGGCCATCGAGAAGAAGATGCAGGAGATCCAGAAGCGGGGTCAGAAGTTCGCCCGCCGGGTGGTCACCGACGAGGCCGCGCGCGAGGAGCTGGCGGACGAGCCGTACAAGCTGGAGCTCATCGGCATCAAGGGCTCGGCGTCCTCCGACGACGGCGCGGACGTCGAGGTGGGCGGCGGCGAGCTGACCATCTACGACAACATCGACTCGCGGAGCGGCGAGCTGACCTGGAAGGACCTCTGCCGGGGTCCGCACCTGCCCAGCACCCGCAACATCCCGGCGTTCAAGCTGATGCGCAACGCGGCGGCGTACTGGCGGGGGAGCGAGAAGAACAAGCAGCTCCAGCGGATCTACGGCACCGCGTGGCCGACCAAGGACGAGCTGAAGGCGCACCTCGACTTCCTCGCGGAGGCGGAGAAGCGGGACCACCGCAAGCTCGGCAACGAGCTGGACCTGTTCTCGATCCCGGAGCAGATCGGGTCGGGCCTCGCGATCTTCCACCCCAAGGGCGGCATCGTCCGCCGGGTGATGGAGGACTACTCGCGCCGCCGGCACGAGGAGGAGGGGTACGAGTTCGTCTACACCCCCCACGCGACCAAGGGGAAGCTGTTCGAGACCTCGGGCCACCTGGACTGGTACGCCGACGGCATGTACCCGCCCATGCAGCTCGACGAGGGCGTGGACTACTACCTCAAGCCCATGAACTGCCCCATGCACAACCTGGTCTTCGACGCGCGCGGCCGTTCGTACCGTGAACTGCCGCTGCGGCTCTTCGAGTTCGGGACCGTGTACCGCTACGAGAAGTCCGGCGTCGTGCACGGTCTCACCCGCGCGCGGGGCTTCACCCAGGACGACGCGCACATCTACTGCACCCGCGAGCAGATGGCGGACGAGCTGGACAAGACCCTCACGTTCGTCCTGAACCTGCTGCGGGACTACGGCCTCGACGACTTCTACCTGGAGCTGTCCACCAAGGACCCGGAGAAGTTCGTCGGGTCCGACGAGGCGTGGGAGGAGGCGACCGCGACGCTCCAGCAGGTCGCCGAGAAGCAGGGCCTTCCCCTCGTGCCCGACCCGGGCGGCGCGGCCTTCTACGGCCCGAAGATCTCCGTCCAGGCGAAGGACGCGATCGGCCGGACCTGGCAGATGTCCACGGTCCAGCTGGACTTCAACCTGCCGGAGCGGTTCGACCTGGAGTACACCGGTCCGGACGGGTCCAAGCAGCGGCCGGTGATGATCCACCGTGCGCTGTTCGGCTCGATCGAGCGGTTCTTCGCCGTCCTCCTGGAGCACTACGCGGGGGCGTTCCCGGCGTGGCTGGCCCCGGTGCAGGCGGTCGGCATCCCGATCGGGGACTCGCACGTCGAGTACCTCCAGGACTTCGCGGCCGAGGCGAAGAAGCTGGGGCTGCGGGTCGAGGTGGACGCGTCCTCGGACCGGATGCAGAAGAAGATCCGCAACCACCAGAAGCTCAAGACTCCCTTCATGATCCTCGTCGGCGACGAGGACATGAACGCCGGCACGGTCTCCTTCCGCTACCGCGACGGCTCGCAGGAGAACGGCATCCCGCGCGACCAGGCGCTGGCGAAGCTGGTCGACGTGGTGGAGCGCCGCGTCCAGGTGTGACCTGAGGCAGGCCGCGGCCCCCGGGAGGCTCAGCCTTCAGGGGGCCGTTCCGTGCGGTCTTCCTCCCGGGTGAAGACCTCCCGCAGCCAGGAGGCGAACGACCCGGTCACCGCGCCGAGGAGTGCGAGGCCGCACGCCATCAGGGCCACCGCCGCCACCCGGCCGAGCGGGGTGACCGGGACGACGTCCCCGTAGCCCACCGTGGCGAGCGTGGCGCAGGTCCACCAGACCGCGTCGCCGAAGGTGCGGATGCTGGCGCCGGGCGCTCCGCGCTCGGCCTGGTAGACGGTGAGCGCGCCCGCGAAGGCGAGCAGCGCGGTGGTGAGCCCGGCGTACGAGCCGACCCGGGCGTAGAGGTTCACCCGGGGCCGCTCCCGCCGCTGCTGCAGGACGTCGTAGACGTGCACGAAGCGCAGGGGCCGGAGCAGCGGCAGGAGCACGACGAGCAGGTCGAGCGGGCGGGTGCGGACGAACCGCGAGGCTCGGCCGCTCAGCCGGCAGCGGACCGCGTAGTCCACGACGAACGCCGCCCAGGTCGCGAGGGTGACGGCGAGGCACAGGTCGCGCCAGGCGGACGGCAGGTCGTGGGCGAGGACCCGCACGGCGTAGGCGGCGAGGAACAGCACCGAGGCGACCCCGAGCGGGATCTCCGTGCGGTGCTCCCAGGCGGTGAGGCGGTGCGGGGCGGATCCGGCGTCGGCGGGGCGGGGTCGGGTCATCCGACCAGCATCACGGCCGCCCCCGGGCGTCCCGCCCCGGCGACACGGTCCGTCCGGGTCACGTCTTATGCTGCACAGCATGACCAGTGAGCCGGAGCAGCAGATCGGAGTCGGGATCCAGGACGCCTTCCAGCGCCTGTGGACCCCCCACCGGATGGCCTACATCCAGGGCGAGAACAAGCCGACCGGCCCGGGCGCCGGGGACAACTGCCCGTTCTGCTCCATCCCGTCGAAGTCGGACGAGGACGGCCTCGTGCTCGCGCGCGGCGAGCGCGTCTACGCGGTGCTCAACCTCTACCCGTACAACGGCGGCCACCTGATGGTGGTGCCCTACCGGCACGTCGCCGACTACACGGAGCTGGACGACGCCGAGACGGCGGAGCTGGCCCGGCTCACGAAGCAGGCGATGACCGCGCTGCGGCAGGCGTCGGGGGCGCACGGGTTCAACATCGGGCTGAACCAGGGCACGGTGGCGGGCGCGGGGATCGCCGCGCACCTGCACCAGCACGTGGTGCCCCGCTGGGGCGGGGACACCAACTTCATGCCGGTGGTCGGCCACACCAAGATCCTGCCGCAGCTGCTCGGCGACACCCGGGCGATGCTGGCCCAGGCCTGGCCGCGGGTCTGACGCGGCGGCCGGCCGGACGGCGCCTCAGGCGTCGTACAGGTCCGCCTTCCGCGGGCTCGCGTCCTGGACCAGGGTGCTCAGGAGCGACGAGCGGGTGCCGAAGCGGTCGACGTCGACGCCGTTCTCCGCGAGCAGCTTGATCGTCGCGGAGTGGACCACGCGCAGCACGGGCGTGGCGGTGCGGAGCACGTCGTCGGTCATGAAGCGGTTGCCCCAGGGCTGGGCGGCCCAGGAGTGGCGCAGCCCGAACGGCTCGGGCAGGGTCAGCTTGCCGCCGAGGTGGTCCAGGACCGGCGGGTACCAGGTGAACGGGGCGCGGACGGCGAGCCGCACCACCTCGTCGGAGTCGATCAGGGCGAGGTGCCGCTCGGTGGTCTCCCAGAAGCGAATGGTCTTGGAGACCTCGATGGTCTTCGCGGCCGGCGGGGTGGTGAAGAGCCCGTGGACGGGGCCGAGCGCGTGGCCGGTGACCTCGACGCGGAGCGTCTGGTGCAGCACGGTCACGGTGATCATCATGGTGATGACGAGCTGGCCGCCCCAGAGGGTGAACTGCACGCCCAGGTAGTGCCGGTCGCCGGCGCCGAACTGCTGCTCGTTGCAGATCCGCTGTATCTCGTGGCCGCGGATCTGGTAGGCGCTGACGTCGGTGCCGCTCGGGCGGCTGACCTCGGTGGCGCCCTCGCCGACGGGGGAGACGATCCAGTGGCGTATCGAGGGGGGCGTGAAGCCGCCGGTGTGCAGCGGGCCGCGCTCCAGGAGCCGGAGCTGGTCGTGGATGACGCGTATGACGTCCCAGCTGCGGAAGGGGTTGATCTCCTTGTCGGGGTCGCGGGGGGTCAGCTCCTCGGCGAGGACCCAGTTGCCCCAGCGGGTGCCCATGCCGAGCACGCCCTTGGCCCCGGCGTAGAAGACGGAGTTGGACTGCTGCTCGGCGCTGAGCCGGGCGAGGTTCTGCCGCAGGTCCTCGGCGGAGGTCTGGTTGGGGTCCTGCGGGACCGCCTCGGGGATCTTGGCGCCGACGCCGCCGCCGGTGAGCAGGCTCGCCCAGCGGGCCCGCAGGTCGCGTGCGTAGCGCTCGCACACCTGCTTGGCCAGCCACCAGCCGATGACGGGGGCGATCACGCTGGCTCGGGCGTAGAGCGCCCAGAAGCCGGTGAAGGGGATCTTCCAGAGGAAGATCACCACCAGCGCCCCGACGGCGACCACGACCGCCGAGCCGAAGGCGGAGGTGCGCTTGTCCTCGACCTTGGCGAGGGTGCGCTTGATCTGGAAGGCGGCCAGCCAGACCGCCGCGCCCGGCAGGAACAGCAGGCCGCAGAGGAGGGTGATGAGGGTGAGGGTCCGGTCGCGCTCCTTGCGGATGTTGGTCGCGGCCAGGCAGTGCTCGACGACGGCCTGCGGCTCGGTGCCGAAGGACTGGATGAGCGGTTTGCGGGCCCCGCCGAGCATCCTGACCTGCACGGCCCGGGAGAAGGCCTCGCCGAGGTTGGGCTCGAAGATCGAGAAGGCGCCCTTGGTGACCTTCGACTTGTGCCAGTCGTTGTCGGCGTCGAGGATCTTGGTCACCTTGTCGTCGCGGTAGGCCGCCGAGGCCAGCGCATGGGTGGCGGCCGTCTGCCCCGCGGAGCCGGTGAGCGGCACCTGGGCCCCCGGCCTGAAGTCGAATGTCTCGTTCGTGGTCACCACAGCCCCCTCGCCGCCGCACTTGCGCCGCTGCGGCACATTCCCGACTTCCGCCCTGCGCACACCTGTTGAGCAGTGCCGACAGCGTATCCGGGGCGCGCCGGGCGTGTCGGCGGACGGCCGAATGCCGTCCGCGCACGGGAGCACGGCGCCGGCGCACGGACGGTTCGTCAGACGGCCTCCCGGTGCTGCTCCCGCTCGCGCAGCCGGGCGGCGGCGCGGGGCGGCGCGGGTTCGTGGCGCAGGTGGGAACGGCTGAAACGGCCCGTTCCGTGGGGCAGGGCGCGGGGGCCTGGGGGCGGCGCGGGCGCCGGCGTTGGTGGGGCCGGGCCGGCGGATCGTGGCCGACCGGCCCCGGACCGAGCTTGGCACCGCTGCGTCCCGGCGTCCATACGTCGGACGCCACCCGACGGCGCCGGGGCTGCTTCGAGGGCGGCCGGTGGGTCGTGGCTACGATGGGCCCGCCGACGGCCAGCGGGGCCGCGCGGCCACCGACCCCTCGGGAAGGCCATGCTGAACAAGTACGCGCGTGCGTTTTTCACGCGTGTCCTCACGCCGTTCGCCTCGTTCCTGCTCCGCCGCGGGGTGAGCCCCGACGCGGTCACCCTGGTCGGCACCGCCGGCGTGGTGGCGGGCGCGCTGGTCTTCTTCCCCCTCGGGGAGTTCTTCTGGGGCACGATCGTCATCACCCTGTTCGTGTTCTCCGACCTCGTCGACGGCAACATGGCCCGCCAGGCGGGCACCTCCAGCCCCTGGGGCGCGTTCCTGGACTCCACGCTCGACCGGGTCGCCGACGCGGCGATCTTCGGCGGCATCGCCCTGTGGTACGCCGCCGGCGGCGAGAACACCATGCTGTGCGCGGTGGCGATCTTCTGCCTCGCCAGCGGCCAGGTCGTGTCGTACACCAAGGCCCGCGGCGAGTCGATCGGGCTGCCGGTCGCCGTCAACGGGCTGATCGAGCGGGCCGAGCGGCTGGTGATCACCCTGGTCGCTGCCGGTGTCGCCGGACTGCACGCGTTCGGGGTGCCGTTCGTCGAGGTGCTGCTGCCGATCGCCCTGTGGGTGGTCGCCGTCGGCAGCGCGGTGACGCTCGGCCAGCGGGTCGTGACCATCCGCCGGGAGTCCGCCGAGGCCGAGGCCGCACGGGGCAGCGAGGCCGCCCAGTGACGGCCGCCGAGCGCGCGGGCGGATCCGCGGCCGACGCCGTACCGGACGCCCCCGACGCGCCGCCCGCACAGGCCTCCGTCCCCGCCCGCGCGAACGCGCCGGCCGTCGCCGACCCGGTGCGCACCTCACCCCGCGAGCGGCTCTCCGACGCGCTGTACGGGCTGGGCTGGAGCACCGTCAAGAAGCTCCCGGAGCCCGTCGCCCAGCGGCTCGGCCGGGCCATCGCGGACGCCGCCTGGAAGAAGCGCGGCACCGGGGTGCTGCGCCTGGAGGCCAACCTCGCCCGGGTGGTGCCCGACGCCGGTCCCGAGCGGCTCGCGGAGCTGTCCCGCGCGGGCATGCGGTCGTACCTGCGCTACTGGATGGAGTCCTTCCGGCTGCCGTCCTGGAGCGAGGAGCGGATCCGCGAGGGGGTGGTGGTCCAGGAGCTGCACCACCTGACCGACGCCCTCGACGCCGGCAAGGGCGTCGTCATCGCGCTGCCGCACCTGGGCAACTGGGACCTGGCCGGGGCGTGGGTGACCACCGAACTCGGCGTGCCCTTCACGACGGTCGCCGAGCGGCTCAAGCCCGAGACGCTCTACGACCGGTTCGTCGCCTACCGGGAGAGCCTCGGCATGGAGGTGCTCCCGCACACCGGCGGCACCGCCTTCGGGACCCTCGCCCGCCGGCTGCGGGCCGGCGGGCTGATCTGCCTGGTCGCCGACCGCGACCTGTCGGCGTCCGGCACCGAGGTGACGTTCTTCGGCGAGGCCACCCGGATGCCGGGCGGGCCCGCGCTGCTCGCCCAGCAGACCGGGGCGGCCCTCCTCCCGGTCACCCTGTGGTTCGACGGCCCCGTCATGCGGGCCCGCGTCCACGCGCCCGTCCCCGTGCCCGAGTCAGGCAGGAGGGCCGAGAAGACGTCCGTGATGACACAGGCGATGGCCGACGCCTTCGCCGAGGGCATCGCCGACCACCCGGAGGACTGGCACATGCTGCAACGTCTCTGGCTCGCCGACCTGGAAGAGCGCCGCCCATGAGAATCGGCATCGTCTGCCCCTACTCCTGGGACGTCCCCGGCGGGGTCCAGTTCCACATCCGCGACCTCGCCGAGCACCTGATCCGCCTCGGCCACGAGGTGTCCGTCCTCGCGCCCGCCGACGACGACACCCCGCTGCCGGACTACGTGGCCTCGTCGGGCCGCGCGGTGCCCGTGCCGTACAACGGCTCGGTGGCGCGGCTGAACTTCGGGTTCCTGTCCGCGGCCCGGGTCCGCCGCTGGCTGGCCGACGGCCGCTTCGACGTCATCCACATCCACGAGCCGGCCTCGCCGTCCCTCGGGCTGCTGGCCTGCTGGGCCGCGCAGGGGCCGATCGTGGCGACCTTCCACACCTCCAACCCGCGGTCGCGGGCGATGATCGCCGCGTACCCGATCCTGCAGCCGGCCCTCGAGAAGATCAGCGCCCGGATCGCGGTCAGCGAGTACGCCCGCCGCACCCTCGTCGAGCACCTCGGCGGGGACGCGGTGGTCATCCCCAACGGCGTCGACGTCGACTTCTTCGCCCGGGCCGAGCCCCGGCCGGAGTGGCAGGGCGGCACGATCGGCTTCATCGGGCGGATCGACGAGCCGCGCAAGGGCCTGCCGGTGCTGATGAGGGCGCTGCCGAGGATCCTCGCCGAGCGCCCGGACACCCGGCTGCTCGTGGCCGGCCGCGGCGACGAGAAGGAGGCCGTCGCGGGACTCCCCACCGAGCTGCGCGACCGCGTGGAGTTCCTCGGGATGGTCAGCGACGAGGACAAGGCGCGGCTGCTGCGCAGCGTCGACGTCTACGTGGCGCCGAACACCGGCGGCGAGAGCTTCGGGATCATCCTCGTCGAGGCGCTGTCGGCCGGTGCGCCCGTCCTCGCCGCCGACCTCGACGCGTTCGCCCAGGTCCTCGACCAGGGCGCGGCCGGCGAGCTGTTCGCCAACGAGGACGCCGACGCGCTCGCCACCGCCGCCGTCGCCCTGCTCGGCGACGCCCCGCGCCGGGAGGAGCTGCGGGAGCGCGGCAGCGCGCACGTGCGCCGCTTCGACTGGTCGACGGTCGGCGCGGACATCCTGTCGGTGTACGAGACGGTCGCCGACGGGGCCGCGGCGGTCGCGGCCGACGAGCGGACGGGGCTGCGGGCGCGGCTGGGACTGGTCCGGGACTGACCGCGCGGCGGGCGGCTCCCAGGCCCCCACGGCCCGCCCGCGGGTGCGCCCGTGAGTCCGCCCCACGGCCCGCCCCCGGGCGAGCCCGGCGGCCACCGGACAGCCGCCGCCCCGGTAGCCTTGCCGCCCGTGACCGCAACCCTGATCTGGACCCTCGTCGCCCTGGTGGCGATCGGCCTCTACCTCAGCTGGACGGCCGGCCGCCTCGACCGCCTGCACGCCCGGATCGACGCCTCCCGCGCGGCCCTCGACGCCCAGCTCCTGCGCCGGGCGTCCGTCGCCCAGGAGCTCGCCACCTCCGGATACCTCGACCCGGCCGCCTCGATCGTCCTGTACGAGTCGGCCCACGCCGCCCGGCAGGCCGACGAGGACCAGCGCGAGGTCGCCGAGAGCGAGCTGAGCCAGGCGCTCAAGGCCGTCTTCGGGGACCCGGCGCAGCTCGACGCGGTCCGCGAGGCCCCCGGCGGCGAGCAGGCGCTCACCGAGCTGGGCGCGGCCGTGCGCCGGGTGCCGATGGCCCGCCGGTTCCACAACGACTCGGTGCGGGCCACCCGGGCGCTGCGCCGCCACCGCACGGTCCGCTGGTTCCGGCTCGCGGGGCACGCGCCCTTCCCGCTGGCCTTCGAGATGGACGACGAGCCGCCCGTGCTGCTCTCAGAACGAGCCACCGCCTGAGTATTGGCCCTTGCAGTGGACTGGTCGGGGGAGGTTTCCTCACTGAGGTACGTCCCCCCTTCCTTCCAGTGAGGTCCATCCGTGTCCAGCACGCAGTCCACCGCCGCCCCGTCCGCCGAGAACTCCGCGATCGGTACCGCCCGCGTCAAGCGCGGCATGGCCGAGCAGCTCAAGGGCGGCGTGATCATGGACGTGGTCGACGCCGAGCAGGCGAAGATAGCCGAGGACGCCGGCGCGGTCGCCGTCATGGCCCTGGAGCGGGTCCCCGCCGACATCCGCAAGGACGGCGGCGTGGCCCGGATGTCCGACCCGAACATGATCGAGGAGATCATCGGCGCGGTCTCCATCCCCGTGATGGCCAAGTCCCGCATCGGCCACTTCGTCGAGGCCCAGGTCCTGCAGTCGCTCGGCGTGGACTACATCGACGAGTCCGAGGTCCTCACCCCGGCCGACGAGGTCAACCACAGCGACAAGTTCGCCTTCACCACCCCCTTCGTCTGCGGCGCCACCAACCTGGGCGAGGCCCTGCGCCGCATCGCCGAGGGCGCGGCGATGATCCGCTCCAAGGGCGAGGCCGGCACCGGCAACGTCGTCGAGGCCGTCCGCCACCTGCGCCAGATCAAGAACGAGATCGCCAAACTGCGCGGCTTCGACAACAACGAGCTCTACGCCGCCGCCAAGGACCTGCGCGCCCCCTACGAGCTGGTCAAGGAGGTCGCCGAGCTCGGCAAGCTCCCCGTCGTGCTGTTCTCCGCCGGCGGTGTCGCCACCCCCGCGGACGCGGCCCTGATGCGGCAGCTCGGCGCCGAGGGCGTCTTCGTCGGCTCCGGCATCTTCAAGTCCGGCGACCCGGCCAAGCGCGCCGCCGCGATCGTGAAGGCCACCACCTTCTTCGACGACCCGAAGGTCATCGCGGACGCCTCCCGCAACCTCGGCGAGGCCATGGTCGGCATCAACTGCGACACCCTGCCCGAGGCCGAGCGCTACGCCAACCGGGGTTGGTAACGCAGCCATGAGCGACACTCCTGTGATCGGCGTCCTGGCCCTCCAGGGCGACGTACGGGAGCACCTGGTGGCCCTGGCCACGGCCGACGCCGTGGCCAGGCCCGTCAGGCGCCCCGAAGAGCTCGCCGAGGTCGACGGCCTGGTCATCCCCGGCGGCGAGTCCACCACCATCTCCAAGCTGGCCGTCCTCTTCGGCCTCATGGAGCCGCTGCGCGAGCGGGTCCGCGCCGGGATGCCCGTCTACGGCACCTGCGCCGGGCTCATCCTGCTGGCGGAGAAGATCCTCGACCCCCGATCCGGTCAGGAGACCGTCGGCGGCATCGACATGATCGTCCGCCGCAACGCCTTCGGCCGGCAGAACGAGTCCTTCGAGGCGGCCGTCGAGGTCCGCGGCGTCGCCTCGCCCGTGGACGGCGTCTTCATCCGCGCCCCCTGGGTCGAGTCGGTCGGCGCGTCCGTCGAGGTGCTCGCCGAGCACGACGGCCACATCGTCGCCGTCCGGCAGGGCAACGCGCTCGCCACGTCGTTCCACCCGGAGCTGACCGGCGACCACCGGCTCCACGAGCTGTTCGTGGCGATGGTCCGCGCGGTCCGGGCGGAGTAGGCCGGTAGGATCTCGTCTGTTCAATTCCATCGGCGACGTTGTAAGGAGCTGGCGATGTCCGGCCACTCTAAATGGGCTACCACCAAGCACAAGAAGGCCGTGATCGACGCCAAGCGCGGCAAACTCTTCGCCAAGATGATCAAGAACATCGAGGTGGCGGCCCGCACCGGCGGCGCGGACGTGTCCGGTAACCCGACCCTCTTCGACGCCATCCAGAAGGCCAAGAAGAGCTCGGTCCCGAACAAGAACATCGACTCGGCCGTCAAGCGCGGCGCGGGCCTGGAGGCCGGCGGCGCCGACTACGAGACGATCATGTACGAGGGCTACGGGCCCAACGGCGTCGCCGTGCTCATCGAGTGCCTCACCGACAACCGCAACCGCGCGGCCTCCGACGTGCGCGTCGCGATGACCCGCAACGGCGGCTCCATGGCCGACCCGGGCTCGGTGTCGTACCTGTTCCACCGCAAGGGCGTCGTCGTGCTGCCCAAGGGCGAGCTGACCGAGGACGACGTCCTGGAGACGGTCCTGGAGGCGGGCGCCGAGGAGGTCAACGACCTCGGTGAGAGCTTCGAGGTCATCAGCGAGGCCACCGACCTGGTCGCCGTCCGCACCGCGCTCCAGGAGGCCGGTGTCGACTACGACTCGGCCGACTCCAGCTTCGTGCCGACCATGCAGGTCGAGCTGGACGAGGAGGGGGCGCGCAAGATCTTCAAGCTGATCGACGCCCTGGAGGACAGCGACGACGTGCAGAACGTCTTCGCCAACTTCGACGTCTCCGACGACGTCATGGCGAAGACGAACGCGAGTACGTCGTCATGGGCGGCACCACCGAGCCGATCCTGACCCAGCTCAAAGCCACCTACAAGCCGGG
>NZ_JBHWZH010000121.1:0-17515 GCF_042728285.1 Streptomyces sp. NPDC060194
CCGAGCATCTGCTCGGAGCCCCTCACGCGTCTTCACGTCAGCTCTTGCGGCCGCGCTTCTCCCGCACCCGCACCGAGATGTGGATCGGGGTGCCCTCGAAGCCGAACTCCTCGCGCAGCCGGCGCTCGACGAAGCGCCGGTAGCCGGCCTCCAGGAAGCCGGAGGCGAAGAGCACGAACCGCGGCGGCTTCGTGCCCGCCTGGGTGCCGAAGAGGATCCGGGGCTGCTTGCCGCCGCGCACCGGGTGCGGGTGGGAGGCGACGATCTCGCCGAGGAAGGCGTTGAGCCGCCCGGTCGGGACGCGGGTCTCCCAGCCCTCCAGGGCGGTCTCGATCGCCGGGACCAGCTTCTCCATGTGCCGGCCGGTGCGCGCGGAGACGTTGACCCGCGGCGCCCAGGCGATCTGGGCCAGCTCGGTCTCGATCTCGCGCTCCAGGTAGTAGCGGCGCTCCTCGTCGAGGGTGTCCCACTTGTTGTAGGCGACGACGATCGCGCGCCCGGCCTCGACGGCCGTGGTGACGATCCGCTGGTCCTGGATGGAGATGCTGTCGCTCGCGTCGATGAGGATGACCGCGACCTCCGCCTTCTCGATGGCGGCGGCGGTGCGCAACGAGGCGTAGTAGTCCGCGCCCTCCTGGAGGTGGACCTTCTTGCGGATGCCGGCGGTGTCGACGAACTTCCAGGTGGTGCCGCCGAGTTCGATGAGCTCGTCGACGGGGTCGCGGGTGGTGCCGGCCAGCTCGTTGACGACGACCCGCTCCTCGTTCGCGACCTTGTTCAGGAGCGAGGACTTGCCGACGTTGGGGCGGCCGATGAGGGCGATCCGGCGGGGGCCGCCGAGGGCGGTGCCGAAGCGCTGGGCGGGGGCCTCGGGCAGCGCCTTGAGGACCTCGTCGAGCATGTCGCCGGTGCCGCGGCCGTGCAGCGCGGAGATGGGGTGCGGCTCGCCCAGGCCCAGCGACCACAGGGCGGCGGCCTCGGCCTCGGCCGCGGGGCCGTCGACCTTGTTGGCGACCAGCACGACCGGCTTGCCGGCCTTGCGGAGCAGCCGGACGACGGCCTCGTCGGTGTCGGTGGCGCCGACGGTGGCGTCCACGACGAACGCGACGGCGTCGGCGGCCTCGATCGCGAACTCGGCCTGGGCGGCGACGGAGGCGTCGATGCCGAGGACGTCCTGCTCCCAGCCGCCGGTGTCGACGAGCTTGAAGCGGCGGCCGGCCCACTCGGCCTCGTAGGTGACCCGGTCGCGGGTGACGCCCGGGCGGTCCTCGACGACGGCCTCGCGGCGGCCGATGATCCGGTTCACCAGGGTCGACTTGCCGACGTTCGGGCGGCCGATGACGGCGAGGACCGGGAGCGGTCCGGCGTTGGCCTCGTCGAGGACGCCGTCGACGTAACTGGGGTCGAAGCCCTCTTCCGCGGCGAGCTCCATGAACTCCGCGTACTCGGCTTCGCCAAGCGCCCCGTGGGCCTCGTGCCCGTCGCCGGAGCTGATCTGGTCGTTCATGAAGTCCGTTCCTCGTTCATCATCGATGGGCCGCAGGCGCGGCCCACTACTCAAGTATTCACGTGGCGCCCGGTCAGGCGCCTGGCGTGTGCCAGGTGGCCGGTGAGCCGGCCCTGGATGCGCGCGGTCGCCTCGTCCAGCGCCGCCCGTGTGCGCCGCCCGCCGGGCTCGCCGGCCTGGAAGGGGTCACCGAAGACGACGTCGACCCGGCTGCGCAGCGGCGGCAGCCCGGAGACCAGCCGGCCGCGGGCGTCGGTGCTGCCGAGCACCGCGACGGGCACGATCGGCGCCCCGCTGCGGACCGCGAAGTACGCGAGCCCGGCGCGCAGCGAGGCGAAGTCGCCCTCGCCCCGGCTGCCCTCGGGGAAGATGCCGAGCACTCCCCCATTGTCCAGTACGCCGAGGGCCTGGGTGATCGCGGTCCGGTCGGCCGTCGAGCGGTCGACCTTCAGCTGCCCGATCCCGAGCAGGAACGGGTCGAGCGGGCCGACGAACGCCTCCTTCTTGATCAGGAAGTGCACCGGGCGGGGTGCGACGCCCATGACCATCGGCCCGTCGAGGTTGTGCAGGTGGTTGACCGCGAGGATCGCGGGGCCGGTGGCGGGTATCCGCCAGGCGCCGAGCACCCTCGGCTTCCACAGCCCGTACATCAGGCCGACGCCGATCCGCCGCCCGACGTCGGCCCGGGCGGCGGAGGGCGCGGCGTACGGCGCCGAGGCGGCGGAGCTCACGCGACGACCCGCTTCTCCCCGACCAGCGTGACGACGCACTCGACGACCTGCTGGAGGGTGAGGTCGGAGGTGTCGACCTCGACCGCGTCGCCCGCCTTCTTCAGCGGGGAGGTCTTGCGGCTGGAGTCGGCCGCGTCCCGCTGGACCAGCGCCGCCTGGGTCGCGGCGACGTCGGAGTTCTTGAGCTCGCCGCTGCGGCGGGCCGCGCGGACCTCGGGCGACGCGGTGAGGAAGACCTTCAGGTCGGCGTCGGGCAGGACGGTGGTGCCGATGTCCCGCCCCTCGACCACGATGCCGCCGGCGGCGGCGATGGCCCGCTGCAGCTCGGTGATCCGGGTGCGCACCTCGGGGACGGCGCTGACGGCGCTGACCTTGGAGGTGACCTCCTGGGTGCGGATCGGGCCGGCGGCGTCCTGTCCGTCGACGGTGATCGTCGGGGCGGCCGGGTCGGTGCCGGAGACGATCTCGGGCTTGTCGGCGGCGGCGGCGATCGCGGCGGGGTCGTCGATGTCGATCCCGTTGGTCACCATCCACCAGGTGATCGCCCGGTACTGGGCGCCGGTGTCGAGGTAGCGCAGGCCGAGCTCGGCGGCGACGGCCTTGGAGGTGCTGGACTTGCCCGTGCCGGAGGGGCCGTCGATGGCGACGATGACGGTTGCCGGGGCGGCGGATTCCACGGTGGGGACACCTTTCGAGTGCACGGGCAGGCGGGCGGGGCCCGAGCGGGCCCCGTACCAGGTTACCGACTGCGCGGGGTCCCCCCGTACGGCCTACTGCCGGATCGACCAGCCGCGCTCGCGCAGGGCCGCGCCGAGCGCGGGGGCGGCGGCGGGCTCGACCATGAGCTGCACCAGACCGGCCTGCTGCCCGGTGGCGTGCTCGATCCGGACGTCCTCGATGTTGACGCCCGCCCGGCCGGCGTCGGCGAAGATCCGGGCCAGCTCGCCCGGCTGGTCGCTGATCATGACGACGACCGCCTCGTACGCCTTGGGCGCCGAGCCGTGCTTGCCCGGCACCCGGACCTGGCCCGCGTTCCCGCGGCGCAGCACGGTCTCGATGCCGGCGGCCCCGTCCCGGCGCTTGTCGAGGTCGGCGGACTCCAGCGAGCGCAGGGCCCGGACGGTCTCCTCCAGGTCCCCGGCCACCTCGGTGAGCAGGTCGGCGACCGGCCCCGGGTTGGCCGAGAGGATGTCGATCCACATCCCGGGATCGGAGCCCGCGATCCGCGTCACATCGCGGATTCCCTGCCCGCACAGCCGTACGGCGGACTCCTCCGCGTGCTCCAGCCGGGCCGCGACCAGGCCGGAGACCAGGTGCGGCATGTGCGAGACGAGCGCGACGGCCCGGTCGTGCGCGTCGGCGTCCATCACGACCGGGACGGCCCGGCACAGCGCGACCAGCTCCAGCGCCTGGTTCAGCACCTCCGTGTCGGCGTCCCGGGTCGGCGTGAGCACCCACGGCCGCCCCTCGAACAGGTCGGCGGTCGCCGCGAGCGGCCCCGACCGCTCGCGCCCTGACATCGGATGCGTCCCGATGTACGCGGTCAGATCCAACCCCAGCGCCTCCAGCTCCCGGCGCGGCCCGCCCTTCACGCTGGCCACGTCCAGGTACCCCCGGGCGATCCCCCGCCTCATCGCGTCGGCCAGCGTCCCCGCCACGTACGCGGGCGGCACGGCCACGATCGCGAGGTCCACCACACCCTCCGCCGGCTCGTCCGTCCCCGCCCCGAGCGCGGCGGCGGTCCGCGCCTGCGCGGGGTCGTGGTCCACGAGGTGCACGGTCACCCCCCGCCCGGCCAGCGCGAGCGCTGCGGAGGTGCCGATCAGGCCGGTACCGATGACGACGGCGGTTCTCACGGGCGGGTCCTTCGGGTACGGGCGTACAGGAGGCGACGCTTCGCCGCTCACACCAGCCTAGTCAGCCGAGCCGCACGAGAACTCAGCCCGGCCGGCGTTTGAGGCCACCGGCCGCAGGCCGGTACCGCGCCGGCAGGCGCAAAGCCGCCCGGCGAGGGACTTGGGGAAGGGGCGGGTGGGGGGAAACAACCGGGGCGAAGCCCCGGAACCCCCGGGCCGGGCCCGCTCAGCCGTCCCAGCGCGCGCCCAGGGCGAGAAGGCGCTCGCGGTACTCGATCCGGTCCGCCCACGCCGCGGGCCACGCGTCCGCCCCCAGATACGCCCCGGCGAACGCACCGGTGAGGCAGGCGATGGAGTCCGAATCGCCGGAGGAGCACGCGGCCCGCCGCAAGGCGAGAAGCGGCTCGTGCGGGAACAGCAGGAAGCACAGCAGCCCCGTGGCGAGCGCCTCCTCCGCGACCCACCCCGCCCCGGTGGCGAGGCACGGATCCGTCTCGGGCGACGGCGCCCGCAACGCGTCCTGGAGCCGCTCCAGGACCCCCAGGCACTCGTCCCACCCCTCCGCGATGAACGCCCGCCGGCTCACCGCCCCGGCCCGCCGCCACAACCCGCCCAGCCACGCCTCGTGGTACCGCTCCCGGTTCTCGATCGCGTACGACCGCAGCCGCCCCACGAGCCCGGCCGGATCGACCCCGTCGACGAGCAGCCGCACGGCGTGGGCGGTGAGGTCGGACGCGGCGAGTGCGGTGGGATGCCCGTGCGTGAGCGCGGACTGCAGCTGCGCCGCCCCCGCCCGCTGGTCCGCGCTCAGTCCGGGCGCGAGCCCGATCGGCGCGACCCGCATGTTCGCCCCGCACCCCTTGGAGTGCAGCTGGGAGGCGTCCAGCCACGGTTTCCCGGTCTTCAGCAGGTAGCACGCCTTCATGCACGTGTTCCCCGGCGCCCGGTTGTTCTCCGGCGACCGGTACCACACCACGAACTCCTCGCGCAGCGGCCGCTCCAGGCGGGACGCGACGAGCAGCCCGCGGTCCATGGCGGTGACCAGCGCCTCGCCGAGCGCGAGCGTCATCTGGGTGTCGTCGGAGACGATCGCCGGGGTGACCAGCTCCATCTCCCGCCACGGCCCGCATTTCGCGAGGACGGACGGCACGTCGTTGAACTCGGTGGGGAAGCCGAGCGCGTCGCCGAGCGCGAGCCCGACGAGCGATCCGGTGGCGGCACGTTTCACGGGGTCTGCCCTTCGGGGTCGGTCGCGGCGCGCGGGGTGCGCAGCAGGGGCGGGTGGAGCACGGCGGAGGCGCCCGCGCGGTAGAGCGCGGCGGGCTTTCCCCGCCCACCGGTCCGGCGGGGCGCGCCGTCGAGCGGTGCGACGAAGCCGGGGGTGGCGAGCACCTTCCGGCGGAAGTTCGGCCGGTCGAGGCCGACGCCCCAGACCGTCTCGTAGACCGCCTGGAGCTCGCCGAGGGTGAACTCGGGCGGGCAGAAGGCGGTGGCCAGCGAGGTGTACTCGAGCTTGGCGCCGACCCGGTCCCGGGCGTCGGCGAGGATGCGGTCGTGGTCGAAGGCGAGCGGCCCGTGCCCGCCGAGCGGCACCCAGCGCGCCTCCGCCGCGTCCCCGCCGCCCCGCGGCTCGGGCGGGTCGGGGACGAGCGCGGCGAAGGCGACGGAGACGACCCGCATCCTCGGGTCCCGGTCCGGCTCGCTGTAGGTCCGCAGCTGCTCCAGGTGGAGGCCGGAGACGTCGTCGAGCCCGGTCTCCTCGGCGAGCTCCCGCCGGGCCGCCCGCTCGGCCGACTCCCGCGGCAGGACGAACCCGCCGGGCAGCGCCCACCGGCCCGCGTACGGCTCCTGGCCCCGACGGACGAGCAGCGCGTGCAGCGCGCCGTCCCGGACGGTGAGGACGGCGAGGTCGACGGTGACGGCGAACGGTTCGAAGGCGTGCTTGTCGTAGCCCTCGGGGGCCCGTGCGGTGTTCCCGGGACCGCCGCCCGCGCCGGCGGTCACCGCCTCTCCGGCAGCGGGTCGGCGATGCCCCAGTCCGCTGCGAGCAGCGCGTCGACGGCGGCGACGGCCGTGGCGAGCCGCTGCTCGTGCGGACCGGTCAGGGTGATGAACGGCCGCCCGGTGCAGGCGAGTTCGCTGCGGAAGCGGTCGGTCATCCACGGGCGCAGGTGCTCGCCGTCGCGCAGGCCGTCGTCCTCGAAGGGCACGTCCTCGTGGTCGGTGAGCAGCCACAGGTGCTGCCGCTTCGGGGCGAGCACGTCGGGGTTCGCGAAGCCCAGGTAGCGCTCGTGCCAGATGGTGGTGGCGAACGCGTCGGTGTCGCAGATCAGGACGGGGCCGGCGGTCCGCGCGGCGGCGTCCTCGTCGGCCTGCTGCCGTGCGGCGATCAGCGGGAACTCCTCGGAGGCGAACGCGACGTCCTCCCAACTAGCCCCGGGGCCCAGCGCGGCGAGCTTGGCCGCGCTGAACTCGCGGCCGTACTCCGGCACCCAGGCCGTCCCGTAGTGCGCGGCGAGCGCGTTCGCCATGGTCGTGGTGCCGGTGGACTCCGCGCCGAGGACGACCACCCGGCGGGTCAGCGCGGCCCGGACGGGCGGGGCGAGGAAGTCCCAGCAGCCGACGGGGTCCTTGCGGACGGCCGTCGCCGAGACGGGGTGGGCGATCCGGTCGGGGTCGACGCAGACCGCCTGCGCGCCGAACCGGCGGCCGAGCTCCTCGCCGTAGGCCTCGGAGGAGAACACCACGTCGAGCGGCTCGGGGACGGCGGCGCGGAAGACCTCCATGTGGGCGTCCCAGACCGCGGGGTCGGTGGTGTCGACGGGGATGTCGTCGACAACTCCGACGATCCGGACGTGCGGCTCGGGATGGATCTCGCGCATCCAGGCGATCCGGTCGGCGAGCGGGATACTCTCGACCGAGGAGGCGCACACCAGGACGGTCAGCCGGGCGCAGCGGGCGGCGGCCTCGCGGACCAGGTGGTGGTGGCCGGCGTGCGGCGGGTAGAACTTGCCGAGGACCAGCCCGTGGCCGTACCGCTCGGGGCTCACGCGGCCACCTCCAGGCGGGGTGCGGCGAGACTGCGCCGCCACTCGACCAGGCCGCGCACGCACAGCGCGAGGAAGCCGACGTAGAGGACCGACGTCAGGTACAGGCCCTTGTGCGCGTAGAGCGGGATGTACACCAGGTCGGCGGCGATCCACAGCCACCACGACTCCAGGCGCTTGCGGCACTGGCCGTAGGTGGCCATGAGCGACAGCGCGGTGGTCAGCGCGTCCCAGAACGGGACGGTGGACTCGGTCGCGGTGACGAGCAGCCACGTGATCGCGGCGGTGCCGAGCGCGCCCGCGATGAGCAGGACCGCCCATTCGGTGCGGGTGGTGCGGCGCACGGGCAGTTCGGCGCCGCGGACGCCGCGGGCCCAGGTCCACCAGCCGTAGGCGGCCAGCGCGATGAAGACGACCTGCAGCCCGGCGTCGGCGAAGAGGCCGGCCTGGGTGAACAGCAGGATGAAGAACAGGTTGTTGGCGATGCCCACCGGCCAGTTGGCGATGTGCTGGCGGGCCACCAGGTAGACGCAGAGCGCGCCGCTGCCGAAGCCGAGGACCTCGGTCCAGCTGACGGGCGTGTCGAGCAGGGTGAACAGCGGCTGTTGCAGCGCGCCGGTGATGTCGGACAGGCTCATGGCCCCCCACCTCTTTAATAGTCACTCCGACTATAAAGAGGTGGGGGGCCAGGGCACAAGGGGCGTCCTCCTTAGAGGTCGACCTCCTTCATCAGCATGCCGACCTCGGTGTTCGACAGCCGCCGCAGCCAGCCGGACTTCTGGTCGCCGAGCGCGATCGGGCCGAAGCCGACCCGCACGAGCTTGTCGACCGGGAAGCCGACCTCGGCGAGCATGCGGCGCACGATGTGCTTGCGGCCCTCGTGGAGGGTGACCTCGACCAGGTAGTTCTTGCCGGTCTGCTGGATCACGCGGAAGTTGTCCGCGCGGGCCCAGCCGTCCTCCAGCTGGACGCCGTCCTTGAGCTGCTTGCCGATGTCGCGCGGCAGGTTCCCCGTGATGGCGGCGACGTAGGTCTTCTTCACGCCGTACTTCGGGTGGGCGAGGCGGTGGGCCAGCTCGCCGTGGTTGGTGAGGAGGATCAGGCCCTCGGTCTCGGTGTCGAGCCGGCCGACGTGGAACAGGCGGGTCTCGCGGTTGGTGACGTAGTCGCCGAGGCACTGGCGGCCGTCGGGGTCCTCCATGGTGGAGACGACGCCGGCCGGCTTGTTCAGGATGAAGAACTGGTACGACTGCGTGGCCACGGTCAGCCCGTCGACCTTGATCTCGTCCGTCTCGGGCCTCACCCGCAGGCCCTGCTCCAGGACGATCTCGCCGTTGACCTCGACGCGGGCCTCCTCGACGAGCTGCTCGCAGGCGCGGCGCGAGCCGTACCCGGCGCGGGCCAGGATCTTCTGGAGGCGCTCGCCCTCCTGCTCGGCGCCGGGGAAGGTCTTCGGGGGCTTGACGTCGGGCTTGCCCGCGTAGCGGTCGCGGTTGCGCTCCTCGGCGCGGGCCTCGTACTCGCGCGAGCGCGCCGGGGTGGTCCTGCGGCGGGCGTCGCCGGCCAGCGGCGACTTCCGCGGGCCGCCCTTGGCGCCGCCGCGGGCGGCCTCACCGCGGCCCTTGCGGGGGGCCGGGCGGTCGTTGCCGACGTCGTACCGGCGCTCCTCGGGGCGCGGGTTCTTCGCGCGCTTCGGCTCGCCGTCGGCGCCGACGCCGTCCTTGGCACGGAAGCCGCTGCCGCTGGTCCTCGGCGCGGGCTTGCCCTTGCCGCCGGCGTTCCAGCCGCCGCCGGAGCCGCCCCGGGACGCGCCCGAGCCGCCCCGCGAGCCGCCGGAGCCGCCTCGGGAACCGCCCGCGCCGCCGCCGGACCTCGGCTGGGAGCCGCCGCGCCCGTCGTTGTTTCCGCTGCCCCTACCGCTACTGCTTCGCATCAAAATTCCGTCTTGTCGTCTGCGTCGGTGCCCGGCGCGTCGGGTGCGTCCGGATCGAACGACGGCACGCCCTCCAAAGTCTCCCCCTCGACGGCGTCCGCCTCGGGGAGGAAGGGCGCCAGCTCGGGGAGCTCGTCCAGGCCGCGCAGGCCCATCCGCTCCAGGAAGTAGTTCGTCGTCCTGTACAGGATCGCACCTGTTTCGGGTTCCGTGCCCGCTTCCCCTACCAGACCCCGCTGCAGGAGGGTCCGCATCACGCCGTCGCAGTTCACCCCGCGGACCGCGGAGACCCTCGAACGGCTCACCGGCTGCCGGTAGGCGACCACCGAGAGCGTCTCGAGCGCCGCCTGCGTCAGCCGCGCCTGCTGGCCGTCCAGGACGAAGCCCTCGACGGCCTCCGCGTACGCGGCCCGGCTGTAGAACCGCCAGCCGCCCGCCACGAGCCGCAGCTCGAAGCCGCGGCCCTGGACGGCGTACTCGTCGCGCAACTCCCGCAGCGCGTCGCCCACGGCCCTCCTGGGCCGCTGCAGCACCTTCGCGAGGTGTTCCTCGGTGGCCGGTTCGTCGACGACCATGAGGACCGCCTCCAGGGCGGGTCTCAGGTCCAGCTCCGCCACGCTCATGTCCGCTCCTCGTCGCGCCGCCTCACGGGGAGTCCCCCGCGTCGAACTCGTCCGTCACCAGGACGCGGGCCCCGGCCTCGCCGTCCCCGCCGGTCCACCGTACGAGCAGCTCGCCGAGGGCGGCCGGCTGCTCCAGGGCGACGGCCTTCTCCCGGTAGAGCTCCAGGAGGGCGAGGAAGCGCGCCACGACGGTGAGGGTGTCCTCGGCGCCCTCCGCGAGCCGCTGGAAGCTCAGCTCGCCGGCCGCCTGCCGGAGCAGGGCGACCACGACGGCCGCCTGCTCGCGCACGCTGACCAGCGGGGCGTGGATGTGGTCCACGTACACCTGCGGCTTCGCGCGCGGCTGCATCGCCTTGACCGCGAGCTTCGCGAACCCCTCGGCGCCGATGCTGATGACGACCTCCGGCAGCAGCTCGGCGAGGTGCGGCTCCAGGCCGACGGTCCTGGGGTAGCGCCGGGCCTCGTCGGCGAGCCGCTCGTCGAGGATCTCGGCCACCCGCTTGTACGCCCGGTACTGCAGCAGCCGGGCGAAGAGCAGGTCGCGGGCCTCCAGGAGGGCGAGGTCCGCCTCGTCCTCGACCTCGGCGGCGGGCAGCAGCCGGGCCGCCTTGAGGTCGAGCAGGGTGGCGGCGACCACCAGGAACTCGGTGGTCTGGTCGAGGTCCCAGTCCGGGCCGCGGGCGCGGATGTGCGCCATGAAGTCGTCGGTGACGGTGGACAGGGCGACCTCGGTGACGTCCAGCTTGTGCTTGGAGATCAGCTGGAGCAGCAGGTCGAAGGGGCCCTCGAAGTTCCGCAGCCGGACGGTGAAGCGCCCGTCGTCGGGTCCGGGCGGCGCGGACCCCTCTGCCGGGGTCCCGGACGCAGGCACGGCCCGCGACGCCTGACCGGCCTCCTGCGGGGCGGCGGGCCCGGGGGGGTAGACGGGGTCCGTCGGAGCGGCGGTCGCCACGTGAGCCGGGGTCCCGGACGCAGGCACGGCCCGCGACGCCTGACCGGCCTCCTGCGGGGCGGCGGGCCCGGGCGGGTAGACGGGGTCCGTCGGAGCGGCGGTCGGGGCGTCGGAAGGGGGAGCGGGGTGGGGTGGGGTCGCGGTTTTCCGCGGGGCGGCGGCTCCGAGCCGGGTGCCCAGCGGCCGACGGGCCGGGGTGCCGGACGTGGCGGTGGCCGCGGGCGCTTCCGGGGCCGCCGGCGTCCGCGCGCCGTCATCTGCTCCTTCGGTCCGCACCCCCGCACGCTACCCCTACCGTCCTCGCAGCCTCCGTACGAGGATGCTCGCGTCGCCGCGCGACTCCAGATCCGCGAGCACGACGGCGACCGCCTCGCGGACGATCCGCCCGCGGTCGACCGCGAGTCCGTGCTCACCGCGCAGGACGAGCCGCGCGTGCTCCAGGTCCATCAGCTCCTCGGCGGAGACGTAGACCGTGATCTTCTCGTCGTGCCGTTCGCGGCCGCTGGGCCGCCGCCCGCCGGCCCGGGACCTCCGCCGCTGCCCGCCTGCCGGCGGGGCCTCGGGCCTGCGGCCCTTGCCGGCCGCCGCGGCCTTGTCCTCCTCGGCGGCGCGGCTGCGCGGCTCCGCCGTGCCGTCCGCGGCCGCCGCGTGCTCGGACGCCGTGGGCGCCGCCTCGGAGGGCGCCGCGGCCGCCGAGTCACTCTCGCCCGCCGGAGCCGGCACCCGAGCGGCCTCGCCGTTGACCGGGGCCTGGTTCGGGCTCCGGTCGGGGCCCTGCCGCCGCGGTCCGGCGGACTGCAGTCCCGTCCCCCCGGTGGTGCGGAACAGTTCGTCGGCCCCCGGCAGACTCACTCGGCGTGACACCGGGCGAGCACCTCCCTGGCGAGCTGGCGGTAGGCGGCAGCGCCGACGGAGTTGGAGGCGTAGGTCGTGATGGGCTCGCCGGCGACCGTGGTCTCGGGGAAGCGGACGGTCCGGCCGATCACCGTGTGGTAGACGTGCTCGTCGAACGCCTCGACGACGCGGGCGAGCACCTCGCGGCTGTGCACGGTCCGCGAGTCGTACATGGTCGCGAGGATGCCGTCGAGCTCCAGCTCGGGGTTGAGCCGCTCCTGGACCTTCTCGATGGTCTCCGTGAGCAGCGCCACCCCGCGCAGCGCGAAGAACTCGCACTCCAGCGGGACGATCACCTTGTGCGCGGCGGTCAGCGCGTTGACGGTGAGCAGGCCGAGCGACGGCTGGCAGTCGATGACGATGTAGTCGTAGTCGGCCATCAGCGGCTTCAGGGCGCGCTGGAGCGTCGACTCGCGCGCGACCTCGCTGACGAGCTGCACCTCGGCCGCGGAAAGGTCGATGTTGCTGGGCAGCAGGTCCATGTTGGGGACCGCGGTCTTCAGGAGCACCTCGTCGGCCGCCATGCCCCGCTCCATGAGCAGGTTGTAGACGGTGAGGTCGAGCTCCATCGGGTTGACGCCGAGGCCGACGGAGAGCGCGCCCTGCGGGTCGAAGTCGACGAGCAGCACCCGCCGCCCGTACTCGGCCAGCGCGGCGCCCAGGTTGATGGTCGACGTGGTCTTGCCGACGCCGCCCTTCTGGTTGCACATCGCGATGATCTTCGCGGGGCCGTGGTCGGTCAGCGGTCCGGGGATCGGGAAGTACGGCAGCGTCCGGCCGGTCGGGCCGATGCGCTCGCGGCGCTGGCGGGCCGCGTCGGGCGCGAGGGTGGCCGCGTACTCCGGGTCGGGCTCGTACTCGGCGTCGGGGTCGTAGAAGTGCCCCTCGGGCACTACCTCGTAGTCGGCGAACTGTGAGGGACCCTGTGCGTGGCCCTGGTCGCCGGCCATGGCGTTCACGTGATGGCCGTCCATGCTCTGGTGGGCTGTCGTCCTGCTCGGGCGGGTCGGGTGGCTCGATTGCGACGCGGCGAACGTGCGGACCGCGACGGAGCCGACAGCCGCGTACTCCCTCGGCTCCTCGGGCTCCGGGGGCGCTCCGGCCACCGCCTGACGCTGATCCTGCGCGGACGTCGCCGCTCCGCCTGGCCCACCACCTCCGGGAGTAATTGTCGACTCGTTCACAAGTCGTCTTACCTCCTTGGTGACCAGGAAACTTCTAGACAGGTCAGCGTGACACCTTGCCGACGGTTGGCGACTCTATGGCGTGTCACCGCTCCGCAGCAACACAATCCGGCGGACGCGGCACGATGTGTCGGCAAGCGGACACCCTTCTGTCAAGGGTGTGCCGACCGCGCTCACCTGGTTCCACAGGTGAGCGAATCGCCTGAAGCGTTGCACAGCACGCGAGTTGACCAAGTGTCGCGAAACGGGCACAAAGGCCGCCGACCGGGCCTCGGGGATCGAGGTCCGGCCGGCGGTGGGAAGTTGACGGATCGTGTTGACGAACCGTCACCGGATCAGCCCAGGAGCGTGCTCAGTTCGACGTGCGCGAGACCGTGCGCCTCGGCGACGGAGCCGTAAACCACCTGGCCGTCATGGGTGTTGAGGCCGAGCGCGAGCGCGGGGTCGCGGCGCAGCGCCTCGACCCAGCCGCGGTTGGCCAGTTCGACGATGTACGGAAGCGTCGCGTTGGTCAGCGCGTAGGTGGAGGTGTAGGGCACCGCGCCGGGCATGTTGGCGACGCAGTAGAACACCGACTCGTGCACCTGGAACGTCGGCTCGGCGTGGGTGGTCGGACGCGAGTCCTCGAAGCAGCCGCCCTGATCGATTGCAATGTCGACAAGTACACTTCCGGGCTTCATCCGGGAGACGAGCTCGTTGGTGACCAGCTTCGGCGCCTTGGCTCCGGGGATGAGAACGGCCCCGATGACGAGGTCCGCCTCGACGACGGCCTTCTCCAGCTCGAAGGAGTTGGAGACGATCGTCTGCACCTTGGTGCCGAAGATCTTGTCCGCCTCGCGCAGCTTGGCGATGTCGCGGTCGAGCAGCGTGACGTGGAAACCGAGGCCGACGGCGATCTGCACGGCGTTCCAGCCGGAGACGCCGCCGCCGATGACGACGGCCTTGCCCGCGGTGACGCCGGGGACGCCGCCGGGCAGCACGCCGCGGCCGCCGGCCTGGCGCATCAGGTGGTAGGCGCCGACCTGCGGGGCGATCCGGCCCGCGACCTCGGACATCGGGGCGAGGAGGGGGAGCTGGCGGCCGGCCGTCTCCACCGTCTCGTAGGCGATGGCGGTGGTGCCGGACTCGAGCAGGGCGTCGGTGCACTCGCGGGAGGCGGCGAGGTGCAGGTAGGTGAAGAGCGTCTGATCCTTGCGGAGCCGGTGGTACTCCTCGGCGATGGGCTCCTTGACCTTGAGCAGCAGGTCGGCGGTGGCCCACACCTCGTCGGCGGTGGGCAGGATCTGCGCGCCGGCGGCGACGTACTCCTCGTCCGTGATCGAGGAGCCGAGACCCGCGCCCTGCTCGATGACGACCTGGTGGCCGTTGCGGGCGAGCTCGTGCACGCCGGCGGGGGTGATGGCCACCCGGAACTCGTTGTTCTTGACCTCGCGGGGGATGCCGACCTTCACGACAGATCACGGTCCTTGACTCGGGGGATGACAGGGCGAACAGAGCAAACCCGATACGAACACCGTAGGTGACGGCAGACCGGGACACACCGCGGAAAGTGGCGGCGTAGCCAGTCTAATGAAGGATTTAGCTCTGTCTAGCCTTGCAAAGCATCAATCTCCCGGAGCAGTGCTACGGATTTCGCAGGCTGATGTGGTGTCCTCCCTGTCGACGCCGGTCTCCTGGCCTCCGGCGTCCCCCTCGCCGAGCAGCCGGTCCGCGGCGCTGCGGTGCAGCTGGGCCGCGGCCGGGTCGCCGAGCCGCTCCAGGGTGTCGGCCAGCCGGAGCTGGAGCCCCGCCTGCAGCCGGTCGTCGCCCGCGGCCCGGGCCAGCTCGACCGCGTCCCGGCAGGTGAACAGCGCCTCCTCGGGGCGGCCGGCGTACTCCTGGACCCGGGCCGTCTCGCTCAACGCCCTTGCGTGGCCGCCGACATCGCCGCGCCTGCGGTGCGCGGCGGCCGCCGCCCGCCAGGCGCGCAGCGCCTCGCCGTAGCGGCCGGCGTAGGTGTGCACGGTGCCGAGCCGTCCGTAGAGCCGCGCCTCGTCGGCGAGCTCGTCGCGGCCGAGCCGGGACTCCAGCGCCCTGCCGTACCAGTCGGCGGCCCGCGGCCAGTCCCCCAGCTCCTGGTGGGCGCCCGCCACGGATTCCATCGCGCGGGCGACCGCGTGCGGGTCCTTCGCCTCGCGTCCGGCGTCCAGCGCGGCCCGGTAGCGGTGCAGCGCGTCCTCGGTACGGCCGGTGGCGGCGTCGAGGTCGCCGAGGTTGAGCAGGGCGGCGGCCCGCTCGCGGTGCAGGTCGCGCCGCTCGGCCACGTCCAGGACGAGGTGGTGCAGGTGGTAGAGCTCGGGGGCGGCCTCCTCGGGGCCTCGGTAGATGATCAGCGCCCGGACCAGGGCAGCGGTGAGGCGCCGGGCGAGGGTGTCGAGGTCGCCGTCCTCGGTGGCGAGACGGGCGGCGGCGAGCAGCGCGGGCTCGCGGGCGCGCAGCCACTCGCCCCCGGCGCGGGCGTTCGGGAAGCGGAGCGAGCGGGGCAGCCCGGCCAGGCGCCGGCGGGCCTCGGAGCCCTCGGGCTCGCTCACCGCCCGGCAGGCCTGGAGCTGCCGGACCGTCCGCTCCAGCATCCGGGCCCGGGCCAGCTGCACCTCCGCCGGCCGGTCCCGGGCCTCGCGCAGCCCGGTCAGCAGCGGCATCAGGGCGCCCGGGACCTCGTACTGGGGCGGCGAGGCGCCCTGCGGACGGAGCAGGCCGAGCGCGGCGAAGTCCTCCAGGGTGCTCTGCGCGGCGCCCACCGAGCAGCCGGCCAGCGCGGAGGCGGTCTGCGGGTCGACGAGCCCGGCGGGGGCGAGGGACAGCAGGCGCAGTATCCGGGCGGCGGCCTCGGGCAGGGACGCGTGGACGAGGTCGAAGGCGCGGGCGACGGGGTCCGCGGGCGCCTCGGGTCGGGCGGCCTGCTCGTCGAGCTGCTTGACGGCGTCGGCGACCGCCGCCTGCGGCCGGGCGGCGAGCCAGCCGCCGGCCAGGACCAGGGCGGCGGGCCGGTGGGCGCAGGCCTCGACCAGCGACTCCGCGGACTGCGGGTCGACGGTGAGCCTGACCTCGCCGGCCGCCCGTCCGAGGAGTTCGAGCGCGGCCGGGGTCTCCAGGCCGCCGAGGGTGCAGGGCCGGACGTCGGGGATGCCGGTGAGCGGTCCGCGTGCGACGACGACGGCGAGGCAGGCGGGGTTGTCCGGCAGCAGGGCGTCGACCTGCTCGCTGTCGACGGCGTCGTCGAGCAGCAGCAGGGCGGTGCGGCCGGCCAGCGCGGTGCGCAGCAGTTCGGTCAGGAGGTCGTCGTCGGCGCCGGGCGGGGCGGGCAGTTCCAGCGCGCCGAGCAGTTCGCGGGCGGTCCGGCCGACGGGGACGGCCTCACCGTCGGGGGTCCGCAGCCGGGCGCGCAGCACGCCGTCGGGGTAGTCCGCGGCGAGTTCGCCGGCCAGGTGGGAGGCGAGCGCGGTGCGTCCCGAGCCGGGTGGGCCGGCGATCAGCAGCACGCGCGCCCGGGGGGCCTTGCGGCCCGAGAGGGTGTCGAGCCCGGCCCGCTCGATGTCCTCCCGCAGCTCCTTCAACTCCCGGCGCCGCCCGAAGAGTTGTCCAGCGGCCGAAGCCACCGCCTGATCCGTCACGGGCCACGCTCCCGTCCGCCTGCGCACGAGGCACGAGGGTCCCCGCCGGGACCCCGGTCGGGCGGTCCGAGCGTAGTTCACCGGGCGTGACGGCTCCGGGGGGACGCGGCGAGAGGATCACTCGAACGTATCAACGGATGATCGTACGAACCCGCGTACGGGACGTCCTCGAACGCTCAGGCCTCGAACGGGCGGGCCGGCCAGGGGGCCTCCGCCGGGCGCAGTGCGTCCAGGCCGTCCCCGGCGAGCGCGGCGGCCAGGGCGAGCACGCCCACCACGAGGATGTTGTTGTGGAGCTCGCCCGCCAGCGCGCCGCGGACCAGCTCCGCGAGCGGGACCCGGGCCAGCTCCATGTCGGCCTCCTCCTCGGCGACGGCGAAGCGCTCGCCCTCCACCACCGAGACGTCCCGGGCCAGGAAGATCCGTACCGCCTCGTCGCAGCCGCCGGGCGTGGTGTACACGTCGGTGAGCACCCGCCAGGTCTCGGCCTTGACGTGCGCCTCCTCGTACAGCTCGCGCTGCGCGGCGTGCAGCGGGTTCTCGCCCGGCACGTCGAGCAGCCCGGCCGGGATCTCCCACAGCTTGTGCCGCACCGGGTGCCGGTACTGCCGGATCACGACGACCCGACCGTCCTCGTCCAGCGCGAGCGCGGCGACCGAGCCGGGGTGCACCATGTAGTCCCGCCGCGCAGTGGACCCGTCGGGCATCACCACGTCATCCGCCCGGATGCTGGTCTTCTTCCCCGTCCACGGGGTCGCGCTGTCGGTGATCCGCCACTCCTCGGCGGTGTCCTTGATCGTCATACGCCGATTCTCCCTCACGAAACGGCGCCACGGCCGCTATACCCCAGCGACGGGCGGGGACCAGGACGCAACCCCGGCGCACAGCCAGGCGGGTCCAGGGCGCAACCCAGACGGGTACGGGGCGCAGCCCGAGCGGTCCAGGGCGCAGCCCCATCGGGTACGGGGCGCAACCCCGGCGGGTACAGGGCGCAGCCCGAGCGAGTCCTGGGCGCAACCCCCGGCGGGTCCAGGACGCAACCCCGGCGGGTACGGGGCGAAGCCCCGGGTGGGGTACGGGGCGCAGCCCCGGGTTACCGGCACCCGTTTCCCGTGCCTCGGGGCGCCCGCAAGGG
>NZ_JBHWZH010000122.1:0-16839 GCF_042728285.1 Streptomyces sp. NPDC060194
CCGCGGACCCGGGGCCGTCTCCCGTGCGCGGGCGCGGCGGGCCCGTCAGTCGTGCGGGGCCCAGTAGTCGGCGAGGGTCGCCGTGCCGGGTTCGAGGGTCTTCCACGAACCGGTGAAGGTCACGACGGCGAAGGCGGAGGTGGAGAAGCCGCCGCGGGTCATCCGCGCCATGGCGTCGCCGTCGGAGGCACCGGAGAGCAGGTCGGCGACCGCGTGCATCCCGGGGTTGTGGCCGATGACGAGGAGGTCGGCGACGTCGTCGGGCGTCTCGTTCAGCACGGCGATGATCTCGCCGGGCGAGGCCTCGTAGATCCGCTCCTCGTAGACCGTGCGGGGGCGGTGGGAGAGTTCGTGGACCGCGAGCTTCCAGGTCTCCCGGGTGCGGACGGCGGTCGAGCACAGGGCCAGGTCGAAGTCGATGCCCGTGTCGGCGAGCCGGCGGCCGGCGACGGGAGCGTCCGCGCGGCCGCGGTCGGCGAGGGGGCGCTCGTGGTCGGCGGCGTCGTTCCAGTCGGCCTTGGAGTGGCGGAGGAGGACGAGCCTGCGGGTCTCGGAGGGTCCGGAGGCGGTGCTACCGGAGGATGCGGCGACGCTCATACGGTCCAGCTTCGCACGAAACAGGCCACGGGGCGCGGGGTGTTGACGCCCGGCGCCCGTCACACCCCGTGGGACCCGGCGCCACTCAGGGTGTGCGCTGGAGGACCGTCAGGGACAGCAGGGACAGGAAGATCAGCACGGGCAGGGCGACGGCCCACCACGGCAGGGTGGTCTCCGCGCGCGGTACGGCCGCGGGTGCGGCGAGCGGGGGCCGCCGGGTGGCGGGGGCGAGCCGAGGGGTGAGCTGCTGGGTCGGGGCCTGCATGACCGCCTCCTGGGGCCTTGGGAGCTGTCGCCGTCGTGACCACCACGCTACGGATTCCCAGCTCCCCGGCCCATCCGGGGATCCACCCACTCGACCCTGATCCCCGCCCCCTAGGGGATGCGGGGGAAAGCCCCCTTCCCCGCCCCGTCGGCGGGTGCTACGGGGCGGCGATGGAGGCGATCACGCCGATGACGACGGTGATGCCGAGCATGGCGGTGAAGACGAGGAGCATCTTCTTCTGGCTGTTCTTCGGGTTGGGCTCGAGCACGGGAGACATGCCCCCAGTCTCGCACCTCAGCATTCGTCCTCGACGGTGCGGTCCCGTCCGGCGAGCACGCCCACGATCATCTGCGGGACCATCAGCCCGGCCATGAGCGCGATCGGGATGTCCCAGCCGCCCGTGTGCTGGTAGAGGACGCCCACCAGGAGCGGCCCGGGGATGGAGATCAGGTAGCCGGTGCTCTGGGCGAAGGCCGAGAGCGCGGCCGTGCCGGCACCGGTCCGGGCCCGCATGCCGACCATGGTGAGGGCCAGCGGGAAGGCGCAGTTGGACACGCCGAGCAGCAGGGCCCAGGCCCAGGCGCCGCCGGCGGGGGCGAGCAGCAGGCCGGCGTACCCGGCGAGGCCGCACAGGCCGAGCGCGACGACGATGGGCCCCTGGTTGCGCATCCGGGAGGCGAGCCGCGGGATGACGAAGGCGAGCGGGACGCCCATCACCATGGTGACCGCGAGCAGCACCCCCGCCCGGCCGGCCGGCACCCCGGCGTCGCGGAAGATCTGCGGCATCCAGCCCATGGTGACGTAGGCGGCGGTGGCCTGGAGGCCGAAGAAGCACGCCAGCGCCCACGCGGTGCGGCTGCGGGTGACCCGGACGGCGCCGGCGGCAGAGGCCCTGCGGGCCGCCGGGGCGCGCTCGGCGGCCGGGCGCCGGTCGCGGGCCAGCGGGATCCACACCAGGGCGGCGAGCGCGCCGAGCACGGCCCAGACGCCGAGGCCGAGCTGCCAGCTGCCGCCCAGGGCCTCGGTCATCGGCACGGTGGCCGCGGCGGCGAGCGAGGTGCCGAGCGCGAGGGCCATGGAGTACAGGCCGGTCATGGTGCCGACCCGGTCGGGGAACCAGCGCTTGACGATGACGGGCATCAGGACGTTGCTGACCGCGATGCCCATCAGGGCGAGCGCGGTGAGGGCGAGGAACCCGGCGGTGCCGCCGGCGACCGGGCGGATCGCGAGCCCCGCGGTGATCGCGACCATGCCGGTGGCGACGACGGCGCCGGGGCCGAAGCGGCTCGCCAGGCGCGGGGCGGTGAAGCCGAACAGGGCGAAGCAGAGCGGCGGCACGGAGGTGAGGAGGCCGGCGAGGCTGCCGCTCATGCCGAGGCCGCCGGTGACCTCCTCCAGGAGGGCGCCGAGGCTGGTGATGGCGGGCCTGAGGTTGAGCGCGGCGAGCACGATGCCGACGACGAGGAGCCGCAGCATCCAGCCGGGGAGGCGGGGGCGCGCCTCGGTGGAGCCGGCCGGGGCGGGGACGCGCGGGTGCGGGGTCCGGGCCGCGGGGGCGGCGGTCGTCGTCAGGGTTTCCTCGGGTGCCATGCGCACCATCATAGAATCATGGGATGATTGGTTGTCCACTTTCGCTAAGGTGACCTCCATGCCCATGAACAGCCCGCGGCGCTCCGCGCTCTCCGACCAGGTGATCGCCGAGCTGCGCCAGCAGATCACGTCCGGGGAGTGGCCGGTCGGCTCCCGCATCCCGACCGAGCCGGAGCTGGTCGAGCAGCTGGGCGTCGCCCGGAACACGGTCCGCGAGGCGGTCCGTGCGCTGGCCCACAACGGCCTGCTCGACATCCGCCAGGGCTCGGGCACGTACGTGGTGGCCACCAGCGAGCTCGCCGGCGTCATGCAGCGGCGGTTCACCGGAGCGGACCCCGGCCACATCGCGGAGCTGCGGGCGACGCTGGAGTCGTCGGCGGCGCGGCTCGCCGCGCGGCGGCGTACCGAGAAGGACCTCAAGCAGCTCGACGCGCTCCTCGTCCGGCGGG
The DNA here is from genome assembly GCF_042728285.1 of Streptomyces sp. NPDC060194. Lineage (NCBI taxonomy): Bacteria > Bacillati > Actinomycetota > Actinomycetes > Kitasatosporales > Streptomycetaceae > Streptomyces > Streptomyces sp. NPDC060194. The sequence continues at coordinate 2,902 of NZ_JBHWZH010000122.1, forward strand.
AGGAGGCCTGGGAGGCGGGCGACCCGGAGGCCTTCGTCGAGGCCGACGCGACCCTGCACCTGGCGGTCGTCGCCGCGTCCCACAACGACGTCCTGACCGCCCTGTACGCGGACCTCGGCCATGTGCTGCGGGACTGGCTGCGGGGCGACATCGGGGCCGTGCTGCGGCCGGAGAACCACATGGACCACGCGCGCCTGGTCGACGCGATCCGGGACGGCGACGCGGAGACCGCGGCGCGGGAGGCCGAGCGCTACCCCTTCTGCGGAGGGCGGCCGCGGGGCTGAGGTCACGCCGGGGGCGGCGCGCCCTCGGGGTTCTCGTGGCTCACCCACGCGCTCCTGACCTGCTGCCAGCAGCGGCCCGAGACCTCCGCCGTACGCGCCGGGGCCACGTCGGTCGGACGGGTGTCGGTGTCGATGTCCCACCAGGAGTCGCACTCGATGTGCAGCCGCACCCGGTCCGTCCAGGCGTTCGGGTTGTGGCAGAGCGCGGAGACCCGCGAGCCGTCGAACGCGATCCGGCAGTCGGCCGCGTACTGCTCGGCCCGCGCGGGGCCGTAGCCGGCCGTGCGGTACGGGAGCACGTAGCTCACGACCGGCAGCAGCAGCGGTATCAGGAGCAGGGCGAGCGTTCGGCGCACGGGCGGTACCTCCGGGGCTGGAGGATTCTCGTCCCCCCCAGCCTCACCGCACCCCGCCCCGGCCGCCCGCCCCGACCGCCGAACGGGTGACGCCCCACACCTCGGAGTGAGGCACGGGGCGTCGCGCGGTAGCGGGCACCCGCCACGCAGGCGGACGTCGCCGCTATGGATTCACGCGCCGATCGCGTGCAGCCCGCCGTCCACGTGGACGATCTCGCCCGTGGTCTTCGGGAACCAGTCCGAGAGGAGGGCGACGACGCCGCGGCCGGTGGGCTCGGGGTCGGTGAGGTCCCAGGCGAGCGGGGAACGGCTGTCCCAGACCGCGGCCAGGTCGCTGAAGCCCGGGATGGACTTCGCGGCCATCGAGCCGAGCGGCCCGGCCGAGACCAGGTTGCAGCGGATCTCGTGCTTGCCCAGGTCGCGCGCCATGTAGCGGTTGGTCGCTTCCAGCGCCGCCTTCGCCGGGCCCATCCAGTCGTACTGCGGCCACGCGAACTGCGCGTCGAAGGTGAGGCCGACGACGGAGCCGCCGTTCGTCATCAGCGGCAGCACCGCCATGGTGAGCGACTTCAGCGAGAACGCCGAGACGTGCATCGCCGTGGCGACCGACTCGAACGGCGTGTTGAGGAAGTTGCCGCCGAGCGCGTCCTGCGGGGCGAAGCCGATGGAGTGCACGACCCCGTCGAGCCGGTCGCCGAGCACCTCGCGGACCTGGCCCTCCAGCCGGGCGAGGTGCTCGTCGTTGGAGACGTCCAGCTCCAGGACCTTGACGTCCTCGGGCCGGGGGAGCTTCTTCGCGATCCGCTCGGTCAGCGTCGGCCGCGGCCAGGCGGTCAGGACGATCTCCGCGCCCTGCTCCTGGGCGAGCTTCGCGGTGTGGAAGGCGATGGAGGACTCCATCAGCACACCGGTGACGAGGATCTTCTTGCCCTCGAGGATTCCAGCCATGGTTCAGTGACCCATTCCCAGTCCGCCGTCAACCGGGATGACGGCTCCAGTGATGTACGAGGCGTCGTCGGAGGCGAGGAACCGCACCGCTGCGGCGATCTCCTCCGGCTGCGCGTAACGGCCGAGCGGCACCTGGGAGACGATCCCGGCGCGCTGCTCGTCGGTCAGGACAGCCGTCATGTCGGTGTCCACGAAGCCGGGCGCCACCACGTTGAACGTGATGTTGCGCGAGCCGAGTTCACGGGCCAGCGAGCGCGCGAAGCCGACCAGGCCGGCCTTGGAGGCGGCGTAGTTCGCCTGCCCCGCCGAGCCGAGCAGCCCGACGACCGACGAGATCAGGACCACGCGGCCCTTCTTCGCCCGCAGCATGCCGCGGTTGGCGCGCTTGACGACCCGGAAGGTGCCGGTGAGGTTGGTGTCGAGGACGGAGGAGAAGTCGTCCTCGGACATCCGCATGAGCAGCTGGTCCTTGGTGACCCCGGCGTTGGCGACGAGCACCTCCACGGTGCCGTGCGCCTCCTCGATCTCCTTGTAGGCGGCGTCCACCTGCTCGGAGTCGGTGATGTCGCACCGGACCGGCAGGAAGCCCTCCTTCGCGAGCTCCGCGGCGTCACCCGAGCGGTACGTGATGGCGACCTTGTCGCCCGCGGCGACGAACGCGCGGGCGATGGCGAGGCCGATGCCCCGGTTTCCTCCGGTGACGAGAACCGAGCGGCTCAACGGATCACCCTTTCGTCGGATGCGGCTGTGGGCTGACTACGGAAACCTATCCGCCCCACCCCCGGGGCGGAGAATCCGTCACCGACAGCGGCTCACACGACAGCCTGTCGGGTCCCTACAGAAAGTCATGGCCCCGACCGCGCCCGCACGACATGATCGGAGCGGGCCGGTCGCGACCGGCCGGCCCCGACCGGTACCGCCCCTGTTCCGGCCCCCGCGCCGACCGACGAGGAGACCCGCGTGCCCCATTCCATCGACGAAGCGTTTCTCGCGCTGCCCCTGCGGCAGCTCGCCGACGCCGCCCTGGCGCGGGCCCGCGCGCTCGGTGCGGACCATGCCGACTTCCGGCTGGAGCGCGTGCGCAGCGCCTCCTGGCGGCTGCGCGACGCCCGACCGGCCGGCTCGCGGGACACCACCGACCTCGGGTACGCGGTCCGCGTCGTGCACGGCGGGACGTACGGCTTCGCCTCCGGCGTCGACCTGACGATGGACGCCGCGGCCCGGGTCGCCGCGCAGGCCGTCGCCATGGCGAAGCTCTCCGCGAAGATCATCGCGGCGGCCGGCTCCGACGAGCGGGTCGAGCTCGCCGACGAGCCCGTGCACGCCGACCGGACGTGGATCTCGTCCTACGACGTCGACCCGTTCTCCGTCCCCGACGCCGAGAAGAGCGCGCTTTTGGCCGAGTGGAGCTCCCGCCTGCTCGCCGCGCCCGGCGTGGCCCACGCGGACGCCTCGCTGCTCACCGTCCACGAGAACAAGTTCTACGCCGACACCGCCGGCACCACCACGACCCAGCAGCGGGTCCGGGTCCACCCGCAGCTCACCGCCGTCGCCGTGGACGAGACGACCGGCGAGTTCGACTCGATGCGGACCATCGCCCCGCCGGCCGGCCGCGGCTGGGAGTACCTGACCGGCACCGGCTGGGACTGGGACGCGGAGCTGGCGGAGATCCCCACGCTGCTCGCGGAGAAGATGCGCGCGCCGAGCGTCGAGGCGGGCCGCTACGACCTGGTCGTGGACCCCTCCAACCTGTGGCTGACCATCCACGAGTCGATCGGCCACGCCACCGAGCTGGACCGGGCGCTCGGCTACGAGGCGGCGTACGCGGGCACCTCGTTCGCCACCTTCGACCAGCTGGGCACGTTGCGCTACGGCTCGCCGATCATGAACGTGACCGGCGACCGGACCGCCGAGCACGGGCTCGCGACCATCGGCTACGACGACGAGGGCGTCGAGGCGCAGTCCTGGGACCTGGTGCGCGACGGCATCCTGACCGGCTACCAGCTCGACCGGCGGATCGCGCGGCTCACCGGGCTCGGCCGGTCCAACGGCTGCGCGTTCGCCGACTCCCCCGGGCACGTGCCGGTGCAGCGGATGGCGAACGTGTCGCTGCGGCCGGACCCGGCCGGGCTGTCGACCGAGGACCTGATCGGCGGGGTCGAGCGGGGCGTCTACGTGGTCGGCGACCGCTCCTGGTCGATCGACATGCAGCGGTACAACTTCCAGTTCACCGGGCAGCGCTTCTTCCGGATCGAGAACGGCCGGCTCGCCGGCCAACTGCGGGACGTCGCCTACCAGGCCTCGACCACCGACTTCTGGGGCTCCATGGCCGCGGTCGGCGGCCCGCGCACCTACGTCCTGGGCGGCGCGTTCAACTGCGGCAAGGCCCAGCCGGGCCAGGTCGCCGCGGTGTCGCACGGCTGCCCCTCCGCCCTGTTCCGGGGCGTCAACATCTTGAACACCACCCAGGAGGCGGGCCGATGAGCCGCACACCCAGGCCGTACGAGATCGTCGAGAGGGCGCTGGAGCTGTCGCGGGCCGACGGGTGCGTCGTCATCGCGGACGAGGAGTCGACGGCGAACCTGCGCTGGGCGGGGAACGCGCTGACGACGAACGGCGTGACGCGCGGGCGCACGCTGACGGTCATCGCGACGGTGGACGGCGGCGAGGGGACGGCGTCGGGGGTGGTCTCCCGGGCCGCGGTGACCGCGGACGAGCTGGAGCCGCTGGTGCGGGCCGCGGAGGCCGCCGCCCGGTCGGCCGGGCCCGCGGAGGACGCGCAGCCGCTGGTGACCGGCGTCCCGGCGTCGCCGGACTTCACCGACGTGCCCGCCGAGACGTCGTCGAGCGTGTTCGCGGAGTTCGCACCGGCCCTCGGCGAGGCCTTCGCGCGGGCGCGGGCCGGCGGGCGCGAGTTGTACGGGTTCGCCAACCACGAGCTGACGTCGACGTACGTGGGGACCTCGACGGGCCTGCGGCTGCGGCACGACCAGCCCAACGGAACCCTCGAGGTCAACGCGAAGTCCCCGGACCGCAAGCGCTCCGCGTGGGCCGGGCGCTCCACGCGGGACTTCAAGGACGTCGACCCGGGCGCGCTCGACGCCGAGCTCGGGCAGCGGCTCGCCTGGGCCGAGCGCCGGATCGACCTGCCGGCCGGGCGCTACGAGACGCTGCTGCCGCCGTCCGCCGTGGCCGACCTGCTGATCTACCAGCTGTGGTCGTCGGCCGCGCGGGACGCCGCCGAGGGCCGCACGGTGTTCTCCAAGGCCGGCGGCGGGACCCGGGTCGGCGAACGGCTCACCGAGCTGCCGCTGACCCTGCGCAGCGACCCGCACGCGCCGGGCCTGGAGTCCGCCCCGTTCGTCATCGCGCACAGCTCCGGCGACGACGCCTCGGTGTTCGACAACGGGCTGCCGCTCGCGGCGACCGACTGGGTGCGCGCGGGCGCGCTCGACCGGCTGCTCGCCACCCGGCACAGCGCGGGCCTGACGGGCCTGCCGGTCGCCCCGTCGATCGGGAACCTGATCCTGGACGGCGGCGAGGACGTCTCGCTGGAGGAGATGGTCGCCTCCACCGGGCGCGGGCTGCTCCTGACCTGCCTGTGGTACATCCGCGAGGTCGACCCGGCGACGCTGCTCCTGACGGGGCTGACCCGGGACGGGGTCTACCTGGTGGAGGACGGCGAGGTGGTCGGCGAGGTGAACAACTTCCGGTTCAACGAGTCGCCGGTCGACCTGCTCGGCCGGGCGGTCCAGGCCGGGCGCACCGAGAAGACCCTGCCGCGGGAGTGGAGCGACTGGTTCACCCGCGCCGCGATGCCGCCGCTGCGGGTGCCGGACTTCAACATGAGCTCGGTCAGCCAGGGCGTATAGCGTCGCTGATCAGCTTTGTGGAACCTGTGTCGGACTGTGGGTCCGGAATCGGTTCCGACCACTGGGGTGGGGTCGCGTGAGCGTGGAGGTGAAATCCCGCGCCGAGTGCGGCTCCGCGTGGCCGGTGACGGCCACGGGTCGTGGTGGTGCTGGTCGTCGTCACGTCCTGGTGCCGGTGGACTGCGCGCGGCAGCCGGTACCGGTCCTTGGGGGCGTGTCCCTCCGGACGCTTGCCGACCGGCCCCGGGGGGCCGGTCGGGGAGGGTGCCCCGCGTCGCCGGGGCGCGGGGCGTGAAGTCTTCGCGGTAGGGCCGGTCTTGGACCGGTCTGCCCGGTGGTCGGTGGGGCCGGTCGGGGTGGTGGGAGTGATGACGGCCCGGGTTTCGAGCTGGTCGACCACCGTGCGGATGACCATGGTGCCGGTGGTCTTGTCGGTGACGGTCTTGGTCTGGTGGGCCAGGCCTCGTGCCGCGATGCGCCGCCAAGCCCCGGTGTCCCGGTCGCCCTGCCAACCACAGCCGTTGTCAGGGCAGATGGCCCATTTCCAGCCCGGTACGGTGGGACGGTCGGGGGCTTGGCGGTGCCGGAGCGGGGTCAGGCACTGGGGGCAGTGCCGGAAGGTGCCCCGGGCGGGAACGATGACCACGGCAAGGCCGGTCTCGGCGGCCAGGTGCCTGATCCGCTCGGCGATCTTCCCGCGTACGGTCTGCGACAGGCGCGTGTTCATCGTGCGGCCCATGCCTCGGGCTTCCATGGAGCGGAGGTCTTCGAGGTAGATGACCGTGGCGCGGGCAGCCACGGCCTGGTCGACAGTCCAGCGGGCGGCGCTCCAGGCCAGCGCGTCGTTCAGCCGAGCACGCCGGGCGTCAACGTGCTCGATCTCCCGGACCAGCAGGTCCGCCTTCGCCGCCAGAGGGGGATCGTGGCGGCCGTCCAGGAGGCGGCTGTAGTGGGCGGCTTTCGCGTGGAGGTGCTCGGACTGGCGGCGCAGCCGGTGCAGCTTCGCCTGCACACCGGCCGCCCGGTACTGGCCCCCGGCCCCCAGAGCGGTGATCTTCCCGCTGTCGTGGAGGCGGACGGAGCCGGCCGACAGCAAGGTGTTCAACCCCCAGTCGACGCCGATCGCGACCGTGTGCCCGGTGCGGGCCGCCTTGGGAACGGCGTGCGTGAAGGCCAGGTCCGCCACGACCTCGCCACCCTCCGCGCGCAGCGTCGGCAGATGCAGGACCGCGTCGGCCGGGACGGTCGGGGGCAGGCTGATCGGGCAGGACACCCAGGTCCAGTCCGCGTAAGAGGCGGGGTCGGGGCGGGTGGGCAGCTGCAGGCGCAGCAGGGCGCGGCCCGGCTCGCCGTCGACGCGGGCGAGGGTGGCCTGCTGCCGGTCGCACGCGGCGAGCAGCAGCATCCGCGCCACCCGTGGGGTGCTCTCGACCTCGAACACGTCGGCCGGCAGGCGGCCGTGCGTCGTGCGAAACTCGGTGATCTGCCGGGTACGGGCCTTGATGACGCCGGCCGGCAGGTGCGCCCCGCCGGGTACGGCCGCGCGGACGCGTCCCCATTCCAGCTCGGTGCGGCGGGACGGATCGGCGGGCCAGGTGGCCAGCACACCGGCTACCACCTCCGCCCGCCAGAGAGCCGACCGCAGGGCCCGACCGGCTTGCTCCTGCGCGATCCGCACGATCCGGTCGTTCACCTTCACCGGGGCCTCGACCATCCAGCCCAGCCGGCGCAAGGCCACCCACGCACGGGACGGCAGGACCTTGCCCTCCGCGTCCCGACCAGCCGCCAGAACACCGATGTCCCGGGCGTTGCCGTGCTCGGTGAGGAGAAGAGTGACCATGGCGGAGACCAGATCGATGCACCAGCCGACGCGCTCGGCCAGCACCGAACCGGTGAGGACCCCGCCGGTCCGCTCATCGACCCCGGCCCGAACCGGCAGCCGGACAGATGCCGTCCGCGCGGTCGTATTCTGCGCAAAGGGCTGCTTCCCGCTCACCCGTCACCGCCCGGGAACTGCCCGAACTCCGCCAGCCGCCGCTTGCTCTTCACTGACCGCACCCCATACAGGCGGCTGGCGAAAACGGTGACCGGGGTGACGAAGCCTCCAGCAGTTCTTCCCGCGCCCGGTCCTATTCGGGTGCGGGACCTCCGGCTCAACGCCGTACATGCCGAACACTGCTTCAGCCGGCCCATACCGAACCTCGCGAGCCGATCCTCCTGCCCCACCACACGCACCACGGCTAGCGCTCAACCGAACACATGGGGTCATTTGGCGAATCAAGTAGCCTGCTCCGTAGCTTCACCCCGAACCGAGGAGACACGAGAACCGTGACGGACATCGTCGACGAGCTGAAGTGGCGCGGGCTGTTCGCCCAGTCCACCGATGAGGACGCCCTGCGCAAGTCGCTCGCGGACGGCCCGGTCACGTTCTACTGCGGTTTCGACCCGACGGCGGCCAGCCTGCACGTCGGCCACCTGGTGCAGGTGCTCACCATGCGGCGGCTCCAGCGGGCCGGGCTGCGGCCGCTGGCCCTGGTCGGCGGGGCCACCGGGCAGATCGGCGACCCCCGCCCGACCGCCGAGCGGACGCTGAACGACCCGGAGGTCATCCGGGAGTGGGTCGAGCGGCTGCGCGCCCAGATCGAGCCGTTCCTGGACTTCGACGGCGAGAACCGGGCGGTCCTGGTGAACAACCTGGACTGGACGTCGGGGATGTCGGCGATCGAGTTCCTGCGGGACATCGGCAAGCACTTCCGGGTCGGGAAGATGCTCGCCAAGGACTCCGTCGCGAAGCGGCTGGAGTCGGACGCCGGGATCAGCTACACCGAGTTCAGCTACCAGATCCTGCAGGGGATGGACTTCCTGGAGCTGTACCGGCGCCACGGCTGCACCCTGCAGCAGGGCGGCAGCGACCAGTGGGGCAACCTGACGGCCGGGCTCGACCTGATCCACCGGCTGCACCCCGAGGCCGTGGTGCACGCGCTGGCCACCCCGCTGATGGTCAAGGCGGACGGCACCAAGTTCGGCAAGACCGAGGGCGGGGCCGTCTGGCTCGACCCGGAGATGACCACGCCGTACGCGTTCTACCAGTTCTGGCTGAACGTGGACGACCGGGACGTCTCGACCTACATGCGCATCCTGTCCTTCCGCTCCCGCGAGGAGCTGGAGGAGCTGGAGGCGCAGACCGCCGAGCGGCCGCAGGCGCGGGCCGCGCAGCGGGCGCTGGCGGAGGAGCTGACGGCGCTGGTGCACGGCCCCGAGCAGTGCGCGGCCGTGATCGCCGCCTCGAAGGCGCTGTTCGGGCAGGGCGAGCTGGCGGATCTGGACGAGGCGACGCTGGCCGCCTCGCTGTCGGAGCTGCCGCACGCGCGGGTCGCCGAGCTCGCCCCGGTGGTGGACCTCCTGGTGGAGGTCGGTCTCGCAGCGAGCAGGTCGGCCGCCCGGCGGACGGTGAAGGAGGGCGGGGCCTACGTGAACAACGTGAAGGTGACCGCCGAGGACGCCGTGCCGGAGGCGTCGGAGCTGCTGCACGGCCGGTGGCTGGTGCTGCGCCGGGGCAAGAAGAACCTGGCGGCGGTCGAGGTGACCGGCCGCTAGTCGACAGGCAGCCGTATCGCTTTGTCGACACAAACGAGGCCGGGCCCCTGATGCGAAAGGGGGCCCGGCCTCGTCCGTGCGTGCGGTGTCGCGTCCGCGGGGACGGCGTCAGGTGGTTCTGTTGCCGCGCCGCATCGAGTTCCATACCGCGTCGCCCACGCCGACGACGAGGATCGCGCCGAGCAGCTGCAGGAGGTGACGGATCCAGTCGATGCCCTTGGTGTCGTCGACCCCGATCCACGACGCCACGGCGTTGCCGATGATGCTGCCGATGACACCGAAGATCACGGTCAGCCACAGCGGGATGTTCTGCTTGCCCGGAAGGATCATCCGGGCGATGACACCCAGGATGAGGCCCAGGATGATGGCCCACAGCCAGCTCATAACGCCTCCTCGTACGGCCCTTGCCGCTCCCCGGCCAGTGTCCGTCCGATGCGCCTACGACGCATGCGGGGGACGGCCGTCCGGGCATCGCCGGACGCTGCTCACCCACGGGAGACGGGCCCCGCTCTCGAACCCGGCGCATACCGGGCGTACCGTGGATTCCGTCCGGACCGGGGTGGTTCCGGCACGAGACCCGGGGTGAGGCGACCTGATGCGGAAGCAGCGCGACGACGGGGTGTTCCGGATCACCGGAGCCCGGCAGGGCCTGGCCGAGGACGTCCGCGGCCGGCAGCGGCGTTACGTGATCTCGATGCTGATCAGGACCGTCTCGGTGATCCTGGCGGCCCTGCTGTGGAACGTGGAGCGCCATGTGGCGGTCGTCGCGCTGGCCGCGGGGATCCTGCTGCCGTACGTGGCGGTCGTCATCGCGAACGCGGGGCGGGAGAACGTCCCCACCCTGCCGTCCACGTTCTCGGGGTTCATCCCCACGCACACCCGGCCCATGCTGCCGCCCCCGGCGGCCGGCGGCGGGGACGACGTCCGGGAGGAGGCCCGCGAAGGCGCCCGGGCCCGGCCCGCGGACGGGGGAGGCGGCGAACCGCGGTGACCGCCCGCGGTCTGCAAAGCTCAAGAAAAGCTCAGATCAATCATGCGGTTCCGGTGCACCGGAACTGGCCCTCCGTGCCATACTTCGTACGCGCTCCGCATCCCCCGTCGGAGCGACGGACCGACGCCGGGCAGCTCCCCCCGTGGCTGCCCGGCGTCGCCTTTGTCCGGGGCTTTCCCCGCCCCCTCTAGGGTGGCGGGGTGAACCTCTTCGACGCCGCCGGACCCCAACAGCTCGACACCCCCACCTGCTCCGCCAAGGGCTGCCGGGCCGACGCGCGGTGGGTGCTCGCCTGGAACAACCCGAAGCTGCACACGCCGGAGCGCCGCAAGACGTGGCTGGCGTGCGAGGAGCACCGGGAGCACCTGTCGCAGTTCCTCGGGGTGCGCGGGTTCCTCAAGGACGTGGTGCGGCTCGCGGACTGGGAGGCGGCGCGGGAGGCGCGGCCGGGCGAGGGCCCGGCGTAGGGCCCCGCAGGGGTCTGCCTCAGCCGCCGATCGCGGACATCGGCCGGTCGGGCTGGAGGAACGACGGGTCGTCGAGCCCGGAGCCGGCCTTCTTGCCCCACATGGCGAGCTTCCAGAGCCGGGCGATCTCCGCGTCCCCCTCCGGTCCGGTGTCGGCGCGCAGGGCGGCCCGCAGGTCGGTCTCCTCGCGGGCGAAGAGGCAGGTGCGGACCTGCCCGTCGGCGGTGAGCCGGGTGCGGTCGCAGGCGCGGCAGAACGGGCGGGTGACGGAGGCGATGACGCCCACCGTGTGCGGTCCGCCGTCGACCGTCCAGCGCTCGGCGGGGGCCGAGCCGCGTTCGTCCTCGCCCTCGGCGGTGAGGGTGAAGCGGGTGCGCAGGGAGGCGAGGACGTCGCCGGCGGTGATCATGCCGTCCCGCTTCCAGCCGTGCTGCGCGTCGAGCGGCATCTGCTCGATGAACCGCAGCTCGTAGTCGTTCTCGACGGCCCAGGCGAGCAGGTCGGGGGCCTCGTCGGCGTTGAGGCCGGGCATGAGGACGGCGTTGACCTTGACCGGGGTGAGGCCGGCGTCGCGGGCGGCCTCGAGGCCGTCGAGGACGTCGCGGTGGCGGTCGCGGCGGGTGAGGGTCTTGAAGACCTCGGGGCGCAGGGTGTCCAGCGAGACGTTGACCCGGTCGAGGCCGGCCGCCTTCAGGGCGGTGGCGGTGCGCTTGAGGCCGATGCCGTTGGTCGTCAGCGACATGCGGGGGCGGGGTTCCAGGGCGGCGCAGCGCTCGACGATCGAGACCAGGCCGGGCCGCAGCAGCGGTTCGCCGCCGGTGAAGCGGACCTCGGTGACGCCGAGTTCGCGGACGGCGATGCGGATCAGCCGGACGATCTCGTCGTCGGTGAGGAGGTCGGACCTGCCCAGCCACTGCAGGCCCTCCTCGGGCATGCAGTAGGTGCAGCGGAGGTTGCAGCGGTCGGTGAGCGAGACCCGCAGATCCGTCGCCACTCGGTCGTAGGTGTCGATGAGCACGTGGGCCCCCTCCCCGGGTCCGGGGCCGGGCGGGGGTCCCCGTCCGGCGGTTCCGCGATCTCCTCACAGCCTACGGGACGGGTCCGACATCGCCGGGGTCATGATCCGACGACGTGCGGACGGGCCGGGTCGTAGGTTTCCACGACACGGCCCGCCGGGTGGTGCTGTGCGATCGGCTGCGCCCGGGTCAGTGCGCGCCGGTGCCGGTGAGGGACTTGACCTCCAGCTCGGCGTACTTGCCCTTGTCGGCCTGCTCCTTGCCGAGGACGGTGCCGAGCCAGCCCAGCAGGAAGCCGAGCGGGATGGAGATCAGCCCGGGGTTCTCCAGCGGGAACCACTGGAAGTCGACGCCCTTGAACATCGAGGTCTTCGGGTTGCCGGAGACGACCGGCGAGAAGAGCACGAGGAGCACCGACGAGGCCAGGCCGCCGTAGATCGACCACAGCGCGCCGCGGGTGGTGAACCGCTTCCAGAACAGGCTGTAGAGGATCGTCGGCAGGTTCGCCGAGGCGGCGACCGCGAAGGCGAGCGCGACGAGGCCGGCCACGTTGATGTCGCGGGCGAGGGCGCCGAGCCCGATGGAGACGACGCCGATGGCGACGGTGGCCCAGCGGGCCGCGCGCATCTCCTCCTTCTCGGTGGCCTGCCCGCGCCGGATGACGTTGGCGTAGATGTCGTGCGCGAACGACGACGACGAGGCCAGGGTGAGGCCGGCGACGACGGCGAGGATGGTGGCGAAGGCGACGGCGGAGATGACGGCGAGCAGGATCGCGCCGCCGGTGGACCCGACGCCGCCGCCGATGACCTCGGCGAGCTGGGGTGCGGCGGTGTTTCCGGCCGGGTTCTGCTGGGTGATGTCCTCGGGTTTGATCAGGGCCGCCGCGCCGAAGCCGAGCGCGAGCGTCATCAGGTAGAACGAGCCGATGATGCCGATGGCCCAGATCACCGACTTCCGCGCGGCCCGCGCGGTGGGGACGGTGTAGAAGCGGATGAGGATGTGCGGCAGGCCGGCGGTGCCGAGGACGAGCGCGATGCCGAGGGAGAGGAAGTCGAGCTTGGAGGTGGCCGTCGCGCCGTACTTCAGGCCGGGCTCCAGGAAGGCCGCGCCCTTGCCGCTGTTGTCGGCGGCCGTGCCGAGCAGGTCGGAGATGTTGAAGTTGAACTTGAGCAGCACCAGGAAGGTGATCAGGAGCGTGCCCGCGATGAGCAGCACGGCCTTGACCATCTGCACCCAGGTGGTGCCCTTCATGCCGCCGATGGAGACGTAGACGATCATCAGCAGGCCGACCAGGGCCACGATGGCGATCTTCCCGGCGTCGCTGGTGATGCCGAGGAGCAGCGAGACGAGCACGCCGGCGCCGGCCATCTGCGCGAGCAGGTAGAAGATCGACACGACGATGGTGGACGCGCCGGCCGCGGTGCGCACGGGCCGCTGGCGCATGCGGTAGGCGAGGACGTCGCCCATCGTGTAGCGGCCGGAGTTGCGCAGCGGTTCGGCGACGAGCAGCAGGGCGACCAGCCAGGCGACGAGGAAGCCGATCGAGTACAGGAAGCCGTCGTAGCCGAACAGCGCGATGGCGCCGGCGATGCCGAGGAAGGACGCGGCGGACATGTAGTCGCCGGAGACGGCGAGGCCGTTCTGGAAGGCGGTGAACTGCCGGCCGCCGGCGTAGAAGTCGGAGGCGCTCCTGGTCTGGCGGCCGGCCCAGACGGTGATGGCGAGGGTGGCGACCACGAAGAGCGCGAACAAGGTGATGATCAGCGGCCGGTGGTCGCTGGAGGACGCGGAGGCGGCGAGGTGGGCGGCGGGGCTCATGCGTCGGCCTCCATGCGGGACTTGATCGCCTCGGCCTTGGGGTCGAGCTTCGCGGCGGCGTACCGCGCGTACAGCCAGGCGATGAGGAAGGTGGTGGCGAACTGGGCGACGCCGAAGACGAAGGCCACGTTGATGTTGCCGAACAGCTTGGTGCCCATGAACCCGCCCGCGTAGTTCGAGAGCAGGACGTAGAGCAGGTACCAGGCGATGAAGGCGACGGTCAGCGGGAACGCGAACGAGCGGTACCGGTGCCGCAGTTCGGCGAACTCCTCGCTCTCCTGGACCGCCACGTACGCCTCCGTCGTGGGGGTCCCGGGCCGGGTCCCGGCCCCGGCCTCCGGTGCGTTGCCGGGGTCGCCCTTCGACGGCGGGGATGCGTCGGTGGCCACATTGCCTCCTTGGATCGTTCGCGGCTTCGGCGGGGCGGTGTCACTCCTCCCCTGTCAACGGCACGGCGCGGCGGGTGGCTCGGTTCACCGCCGGGGCATTTCTTTCCGGCCGCTCCCCCGGGCACGCGCGGACACGCCGAAGCGCCCCCGCCGGACGTGTGCCGGGCGGGGGCGCTTCGGTGTCGGGGCGGGCGGGAGCC
>NZ_JBHWZH010000123.1:0-16682 GCF_042728285.1 Streptomyces sp. NPDC060194
GCCTCCTGGGAGGCCGCCCCCGCCGTTCGCGTGCGCGGGGCGTCAGTCGCCCAGGTTCACCGAGCGCGCCGACGTCGCGCCGATCTCCTCGGCCAGCTCCGTCAGGACCGTCTGCGGGACGGTGTCGTCGACGGTGAGGACCGCGAGCGCCTCGCCGCCGGCCGCCGCGCGGGCGACCTGCATGCCGGCGATGTTGATGCCGCCCTCGCCGAGGACGCGGCCGACCGTGCCGACGACGCCCGGGCGGTCGGCGTAGCGCAGGACGACCATGTGGTCGGCGAGCGCCAGGTCCACGTCGTACTCGCCGATGGCGACGATCTTCTGCAGGTGCTTGGGGCCGGCGAGCGTGCCGGAGACCGCGACCTCCTCGCCGCCGGAGAGCGTGCCGCGGACGGTGACCACGTTGCGGTGGTCGGGCGACTCGGAGCTGGTGGTCAGCCGGACCTCGACGCCGCGCTCCTGGGCGAACAGCGGGGCGTTGACGTAGGAGACCGTCTCGGCGACGACGTCCTCGAACACGCCCTTGAGCGCGCTGAGTTCGAGCACCTTGACGTCGTGCTGGGTGATCTCGCCGTACACCTCGACGTCGAGGCGGACCGCGACCTCGCCCGCGAGCGCGGTGAAGATCCGGCCGAGCTTCTCGGCGAGCGGGAGGCCGGGACGGACGTCCTCGGCGATGACGCCGCCCTGGACGTTGACCGCGTCGGGGACCAGCTCGCCGGCGAGCGCGAGGCGCACCGAGCGGGCGACGGCGATGCCGGCCTTCTCCTGCGCCTCACCGGTGGACGCGCCGAGGTGCGGGGTGGCGACGACCTGGTCGAACTGGAAGAGCGGGGAGTCCGTGCAGGGCTCCTTGGCGTACACGTCGAGGCCGGCGCCGGCGACGCGGCCCTCCTTGAGCGCGGAGGCGAGCGCCTCCTCGTCGACGATCCCGCCGCGCGCGGCGTTGACGATCCGCACCGACGGCTTGACCTTGTGCAGCGCCTCGTCGCCGATCAGGCCGATCGTCTCGGGGGTCTTGGGCAGGTGCACGGTGATGAAGTCGGCGACCTCGAGCAGCTCGTCGAGGGAGAGCAGCTTGACGCCCATCTGCGCGGCGCGGGCGGGCTGCACGTAGGGGTCGTAGGCGACGATCTTCATGCCGAAGGCGGACATCCGCTGGGCGACCAGGACGCCGATCCGGCCGAGGCCGACGACTCCGAGGACCTTCTCGGAGAGCTCGACGCCGGTGTACTTGTTCCGCTTCCACTCGCCGTTCTTCAGCGCGGTGTTGGCCTGCGGGATGTTGCGCGCGGTGGCGATCAGGAGGCCGCAGGCGAGCTCGGCGGCGGTGACGATGTTGGAGGTCGGGGCGTTCACGACCATCACGCCGGCCTTGGTGGCGGCGGAGACGTCGACGTTGTCGAGACCGACGCCGGCGCGGGCGACGACCTTCAGCTTCTTCGCGGCGGCGATGGCCTCGGCGTCGACCTTCGTCGCGGAGCGGACCAGGATCGCGTCCACGTCGGCGACGGCGGGGATCAGCTCCGCGCGGTCGGCGCCGTTGCAGTGCCGGATCTCGAAGTCCGGGCCCAGGGCGTCGACGGTGGCGGGCGACAGCTCTTCAGCGATGAGTACGACAGGTTTCGAGCTCACGTGAGTCCTCACAGATCCATTGCGGACGGCCGTCCCGACGGCCGCGGCGGTGGAGGGTTGCTTGCCGCGGAAGACGCACGACGCTGTGGGCCCGACGCGTAGATGTGGTGTGCAGTCTAGTGCTGCGGGACGGCGTGAAAACCGCCTCGGCGGCAGGATCACCCGTCCGTGTGGGACGGTGTGGACAAGGGGGCCGCCCCGGGTGGGACGGCCCCCTCAGCCCCGCGGTGCTCAGGCCTCGTCGTCGACCCAGCTCATGAGCTTGCGCAGCTCCTTGCCGGTGGTCTCCAGGAGGTGCTCGGAGTCCTGCGTCTTGTACTCGTTGTACTTCTTCAGACCGCCGTGGTACTCGGCCATCCACTCCTTGGCGAAGGTGCCGTCCTGGATCTCGGCGAGCACCTTCTTCATCTCCGCCTTGGTCTGGTCGGTGATGATCCGCGGACCGGTGACGTAGTCGCCCCACTCGGCGGTCTCGGAGACCGACCAGCGCATCTTCTCCAGGCCGCCCTCGTACATGAGGTCGACGATGAGCTTCAGCTCGTGCAGGCACTCGAAGTACGCGATCTCCGGCTGGTAGCCGGCCTCGGTCAGCGTCTCGAAACCGGCCTTCACCAGGGCGGCGGTGCCACCGCAGAGGACGGCCTGCTCACCGAAGAGGTCGGTCTCGGTCTCCTCGGTGAACGTCGTCTTGATGACGCCGGCGCGGGTGCCGCCGATGCCCTTGGCGTACGACAGCGCGAGGTCGAACGCCTTGCCGGTCGCGTCCTGCTCGACGGCCGCGATGCAGGGGACACCGCGGCCCTCCTCGTACTGGCGGCGCACCAGGTGGCCCGGGCCCTTGGGGGCGACCAGGGCGACGTCGACGCCCTCGGGGACCTTGATGAAGCCGTAGCGGATGTTCAGGCCGTGGCCGAAGAAGAGCGCGTCGCCCTCCTTGAGGTTGTCCTTGATGGACTCCTCGAAGACCTGGGCCTGGATCGGGTCCGGGGTGAGGATCATGATCAGGTCGGCCTCGGCCGCCGCCTCGGCGACGGAGACGACGCGCAGGCCCTGCTCCTCGGCCTTGGCCTTGGACTTGGAGCCCTCCTGCAGGCCGACGCGGACGTCGACGCCCGAGTCCCGCAGGGACAGCGCGTGGGCGTGGCCCTGGCTGCCGTAGCCGATGACCGCGACCTTGCGGCCCTGGATGATGGACAGGTCGGCATCGTCGTCGTAGAACAGCTCGGCCACTGGATCTTCTCCTTGGTGTGCAGGTGTGACGGGCCCACCGTACGGCGGGCCTGGTCGGGCGAGGGGGACGGGTCCGGGATCCGGACGGGCCCCGTGAGGAGTGGGGGCGCGGACGGGCGCGCGGGCGCCCGCCGGGGCTTACGCGCTGCGGTCGAGCGCCCGCAGGCTGCGGTCCGTGATGGACCGGCCGCCGCGCCCTATGGCGATCGTCCCGGACTGCACCAGCTCCTTGATGCCGAACGGCTCCAGCATCCTGAGCATGGCCTCCAGCTTCTCCGGGCCGCCGGTCGCCTCGACCGTGACCGCGTCGGGCGACACGTCGACGGTCTTGGCGCGGAACAGCTGGACGATCTCGACGATCTGACCGCGCGTCTCGTTGTCCGCGCGGACCTTGACCAGGACGAGCTCGCGCTGGATCGCGGCGCTGGGCTCGAGTTCGACGATCTTCAGGACGTTGACCAGCTTGTTGAGCTGCTTGGTGACCTGTTCGAGGGGCAGGTCCTCGACGTTCACGACGATGGTGATGCGCGAGATGTCGGGGTGCTCGGTGACGCCGACGGCGAGCGAGTCGATGTTGAAGCCGCGGCGCGAGAACAGCGCCGCGATCCGGGCGAGGATGCCGGGGGTGTTCTCGACCAAGACCGAGAGCGTGTGCTTGGACATGTCTTCGGGCTCTCTCTTCCTCAGTCTTCTTCGTTGTCGCCGAAGTCGGGGCGGACGCCGCGGGCGGCCATGACCTCGTCGTTCGAGGTGCCGGCGGCGACCATCGGCCAGACCTGGGCGTCCTCGTGGACGATGAAGTCGACGACGACCGGCCGGTCGTTGACCGCGTTGGCCTCCTCGATGACCTTGTCGAGATCGGCCGGGTCCTCGCAGCGGATCGCGTAGCAGCCCATCGCCTCGGACAGCTTGACGAAGTCCGGGACGCGGGTGCCGGCGCTCGGCTGCTTGCCGTCGGCGCCCGGGCCGGAGTGCAGCACGGTGTTGGAGTAGCGCTGGTTGTAGAACAGCGTCTGCCACTGGCGGACCATGCCGAGCGCGCCGTTGTTGATGATGGCGATCTTGACCGGGATGCCGTTCAGGGCGCAGGTGGTGAGCTCCTGGTTGGTCATCTGGAAGCAGCCGTCGCCGTCGATCGCCCAGACGGTGCGGTCCGGCGCCCCGGCCTTGGCGCCCATCGCGGCCGGGACCGCGTAGCCCATGGTCCCGGCGCCGCCGGAGTTGAGCCAGGTGGCGGGGCGCTCGAACTGCAGGTAGTGCGCGGCCCACATCTGGTGCTGGCCGACGCCCGCCGCGAAGATCGTCCCCTCGGGGGCGAGTTGGCCGATCCGCTCGATGACGTGCTGCGGGGAGAGCTGCCCGTTGGCCGGCTGGTCGTAGCCGAGCGGGTAGGTCTCGCGCCAGCGGTCGAGGTCCGCCCACCAGGCGGTGTAGTCGCCTTTGCGCCCGTCGGTGTGCTCGGCCTGGACGGCCTGGACCAGGTCGGCGATGACCTCGCGGGCGTCGCCGACGATGGGGACGTCCGCGGCCCGGTTCTTGCCGATCTCGGCGGGGTCGATGTCCGCGTGGACGATCTTGGCGTAGGGGGCGAAGCTGTCCAGCTTTCCGGTGACGCGGTCGTCGAAGCGCGCGCCCAGGGCGACGATCAGGTCGGCCTTCTGCAGCGCGGTGACGGCGGTGACCGCACCGTGCATGCCCGGCATCCCCACGTGCAGCGGGTGGCTGTCGGGGAACGAGCCCAGCGCCATCAGGGTGGTGGTGACGGGGGCGCCGGTCAGCTCCGCGAGCACCCTCAGCTCGGCGGTCGCACCGGACTTGATGACACCGCCGCCGACGTAGAGCACCGGCCGCTTGGCGGCGGTGATCAGCTTGGCGGCCTCGCGGATCTGCTTGGCGTGCGGCTTGGTGACGGGCCGGTAGCCGGGCAGGTCCATCTGCGGGGGCCAGGAGAACGTGGTCCGCGCCTGGAGCGCGTCCTTGGCGATGTCGACCAGGACCGGTCCCGGGCGGCCCGTCGAGGCGATGTGGAAGGCCTCGGCGATGGTGTGCGGGATGTCGGCCGGGTCGGTGACCAGGAAGTTGTGCTTGGTGATCGGCATGGTGATGCCGACGATGTCCGCCTCCTGGAAGGCGTCCGTGCCGATGGCCTTGGAGGCGACCTGGCCGGTGATCGCGACGAGCGGGACGGAGTCCATGTGCGCGTCGGCGATCGGGGTGACCAGGTTGGTGGCGCCGGGACCGCTGGTCGCCATGCAGACGCCGACCTTGCCGGTGGCCTGCGCGTAGCCGGTGGCGGCGTGGCCCGCGCCCTGCTCGTGGCGGACCAGGACGTGGCGCACCCGGGTGGAGTCCATCATCGGGTCGTAGGCCGGCAGGATCGCCCCGCCCGGGATGCCGAACACCGTGTCGGCACCCACCTCCTCGAGCGAGCGGATGAGCGACTGCGCGCCCGTGACGTGCTCGACGGGGCCGGCCTGGTGGCCGCCGGCGCGGGCTCGCGGCTGCGGATGCGGGGCTGCCGCCGCCTGTCCTGACTGCTCGGTCATCGGCATTCTCTTCTCGATGCTGAGGGTGGTCGTGCGAGGGTCCTGCGGTGCCTCGGAGAAGGCGCCGGTGCAACAAAAAACCCCTCGTGCCGGGAGGCAAGCGAGGGGAGCGCGTCGGGTGCGTTGAGCGGAGCGGGTGGGTCGCTCAGCTTCGGCCGACGCGCTGTCCAAGTACGAGAATTCGGGTGCGCATGGCACTGACCCTGCCCCCGACGCAGGGTGACTGTCAAGTGGGTGGGACGGGCGTCTCATGATGTGAGCGGCGGGGCAGGTGGCCGTGGGGGTGCGAGGGGGTGCGGCCGACGAGGGCCGGCGCGGCCGGCGGTGCGACGGATCCGCGCGGCACGGGGTAGCTGCCCTCGGCGAGCCCGCGGCGCAGCCGGTACTCGTCGAGCGGGCCGGAGAAGGCCATGCCCTGGCCGTGCGTGCAGCCCATCGCGCGCAGGGCGATGACCTGCTCGGGCAGGTCCACCCCGTCGGCGACCGACTGCATGCCGAGGTCCCCGGCGATCCGCAGCAGCCCCGAGGTGATCTTGTGCAGCCGGGCGGACTCGACGACGCCCTCGACCAGTCCGCGGTCCAGCTTCAGCACGTCCAGCGGGAGCCGGCGCAGCGCGCTGATCGCCGCGTAGCCGCTGCCGAAGCCGTCCAGGGCGATCCGGACGCCGAGCCGGCGCAGCGCGACCAGCCGGCGCTCCAGCTGCTCCAGGGGGACCCGGGGGTCGCTGTCGGCGAGCTCGACGACCAGCGCGCCGGAGGGCAGCCCGTGCCGGGTCAGCAGCGCCTCGACGGAGCCGAGCGGCATCGTCCGGTCGAGCAGCCGCCCGGCGGACATCCGGACGGTCACGGGGACGGGGTGGCCGGCCCGGTGCCGCTCGGCGGCCTGCTCCACGGCCCCTTCCAGGAGCCAGCGGCCGAGCTCGGCGGTGCGGTCGCCGTCGTCGGCGACGCGCAGGAACTCCGCGGGCGTGAAGAGGATGCCCTGCGCGGAGCGCCAGCGGGCCTGGGCGGCGACGGCGGCGATCCGGCCGGTGTCCAGGGAGACGACGGGCTGGTGCAGGAGGGCGAACTCGCCGTCGGTGAGGGCGGTGCGGAGCCGGGTGGCGAGCTCCGCGCGGCGGACCACCTCGGCCTGCATCTGCGGGGCGTAGAGCTCGACCCGGCCCTTTCCGGCCGCCTTGGCCCGGTACATCGCCAGGTCGGCGTTGCGCATGATGTCGCCGGGCGTGACGCCGGGCTCGGCGAAGGCGACGCCGATGGAGGCGGCGACGCGGACCGGGTGGCCGTTGATGACGTAGGGCTCGGACAGGGCGAGCCGCAGCCGGTCGGCGAGTTCGTGGATGTGGAACTCGCGGGCCGCCGGGTCGCGGTTGCCGTCGCCCGTGACGAGGGCCGCGAACTCGTCGCCGCCGAGCCGCGCCGCGGTGTCGCCGGCGCGGACGGAGTCGGCGAGCCGGCGGGCCGCCTGGACGAGGAGCTCGTCGCCGGCCTGGTGGCCGATGGTGTCGTTGACGGCCTTGAAGCCGTCCAGGTCGATGAAGAGCACCGCGGTGCCGCAGTCGGTGGTGCGGCGGCCGGCGAGCGCCTGGGTGACGCGGCGGGTGAACAGGGCCCGGTTGGGCAGGTCGGTGAGCGGGTCGTGCTCGGCGTTGTGCTGCAACTGGGCCTGCAGGCGGACCCGTTCGGTGACGTCCCGGCTGTTGAGGATGAGCCCGCCTTGGTGGCGGTTGACCGTCGACTCGACGTTGCGCCACTCCCCGCGGCCGTTGCTGAAGCGGCACTCGATGCGGGTGGTGGGCTCCTCGGCGGCCGTGGCGGTCAGGAAGCGCCCCACCTCGTACTGCACGGCGCCGAGGTCGTCGGGATGGATGAGCGAGGACAGCTCGGACCCCACCAGGTCCTCCGCCTCCCGCCCCCAGACGCCGGCGGCGGCCGGACTGACGTAGCGCAGCACCCCGGAGGGGGCGGCGATCATGATGACGTCGCTCGACCCCTGGACCAGGGACCGGAAGTGGTTCTCCTTCTGGGCCAGTTCGTGGGTGAGCTTGATGTTGTCGAGCAGCATGATGCCCTGCCGGACGACCAGGGCCAGGACGACCGTGCAGGCGGTGACCAGGACGACGCGGTCGATACTGCGGTCCTTCAGGACGTTGTAGAGGATGCCGAGGGTGCAGACGGCGGCGGCGAGGTAGGGCGTCAGGGCGGCGAGCGAGCCGGCGACGGGGCGGCTGCCGTGCCGCTCCCGGGCCGCGGGGCCGCGGGAGCGGTCGGCGGGGCGCGGGGCGTCCTGGGAGGCGCCGCTCCCGCGGCGGGCCTCCGCGCGGTGGGCCACCCAGGGGGCGTAGGCGAGCAGCAGGGAGCCGGCGAACCAGCCGGCGTCGAGGATCTGGCCGGAGCGGTAGTTCTCCCGCAGCAGCGGGGAGGTGAACAGCGCGTCGCACAGGACGGTCATGGCGAGCGCGGCGATCGCGGTGTTGATCGCGGTCCGGTTCACCGAGGAGCGCCGGAAGTGCAGCGCGAGGACCACGCTGACCAGCGCGATGTCGAGCAGCGGGTAGGCGAGGGAGAGCGCCGCGTGGGCCACGGAGCCGCCGGGGTCGGTCTGCAGCTGGGTGGTGTGGGCGAGCGCCAGGCTCCAGGAGAGCGTCAGCAGCGATCCGCCGATCAGCCAGGTGTCGAGCGCAAGGCAGAGCCAGCCCGCCCGGGTGACGGGCCGCTTGGCGAGCACCAGGAGGCCGACGATGGCGGGCGGCGCGAAGCACAGGAAGAAGAGGTCGGCGACCGAGGGACTGGGGACGGGCCGGCGCAGGACGACCTCGTACCAGCCCCAGACGCCGTTGCCGAGGGCGGCCATCGCGGAGGAGAGCGAGAAGAGCAGCCAGGCGGGGCGGAACCGGCTGGTGCGGGTGCGGGCGTAGAGGAAGCAGGAGACGGCGGCGGCGCCGGCGGCCAGGCTCAGCCCGAAGTCGCCCATGACGAGGGCGAGTCGGGGGGATCCCCAGCCGAGGGCGGAGCCGGCCGCGTAGCCGCCGCAGAGGGCGGCGAGGACGAGCTGCGACACCAGGCCGGCGCCGCCCTGGCCGGTGACCGGCCGGGCCATCACCGCCCCGGGGGCGCTCATCGCGTCTCCCGGACCCGCGTCCCGGGGTGCGCCCGGGAGCGCTGTCGTGGGCGGGTCCTGGGCCGGGACGGGGCCGTGACGGCCGGTGACGGGACGGACCCGCCGGGGGTCGTGGTGCGACGGGATCGCCGTCGGCTGAGCCGTCGCTTCGGAACGTTCGTCCATAGGCCGTGCATCGCCCGTCGCCCCCCTCGGATCTCCGGTGTCACTCCCCAGCGCCGTACGGTGCGCGGCGCAGCCCCTGCCGGGACGATACACCAGGATCGTCACTCAGGGACATAGTTCCTCTACTCTCCGTGACGACCAGCGGAGTTGCGGGCACTGCGTGCACCCGGAGGGCTGCGGAGCGTCGCCCGCCGGGTACCCCCGGGGGCGGGGGATGTCACCCGCCGGTCGTGAGGACCACGTTGTCCAGCGGCTCGCCCGCGGCGTAACGGGTCAGCTGGTCGGCGAGCAGCCGCCGGGCGCGGGGCAGGAACGCGGAGGTGGGGCCGCCCACGTGCGGGCTGATGAGCACGCCGGGTGCGTGCCACAGCGGGTGGCCCTCGGGGAGCGGCTCGGGGTCGGTGACGTCGAGGGCGGCGGTGATCCGGCCGGTCGCCAGCTCGGCGAGCAGCGCCTCGGTGTCGACGACCCCGCCGCGCGCGACGTTGACGAGCAGCGCACCGTCCTTCATCCGGCGGAGGAAGCCGGCGTCGACGAGCCGGCGGGTGTCGTCGGTCAGCGGCACCGTCAGGATGACCACGTCGGCCTCGGCGACGAGTTCGGGCAGGTCCGCCATGGCGTGCACCGGGCCGCGCTCCGTGGAGCGGGCGGAGCGCGCCACGCGCGCCACCCGCGCGCACTCGAACGGTACGAGCCGGTCCTCGACCGCGGCGCCGATCGAGCCGTAGCCGACGATCAGCACCGACCTGTCCGCGAGTGCGGGACGGAAGACCGACTTCCAATGCCCGCGCTCCTGGTCGCGGACGAAGCCGGGGATGCCCCGCAGCGAGGCCAGGGTGAGGGTGAGCGCCAGCTCGGCGGTGCTCGCCTCGTGCACCCCGCGGGCGTTGCACAGCCGGACCCCGGCGGGCAGCGCGGAGACCTCCGGGAGGACGTCGTCGACGCCGGCGGTGAGCGTCTGGACCACCCGCAGCCCGGGCATCTCCGCGATCGGCCGGACCTTGACCGGCCGCCGCTTCATGTACGGCACCACGTACAGGACGCAGTCCGCGGGGTCGGCGGGGTAGGGCGCGGTGCCGTCCTCGCCGCCGTCCCAGAAGTGGTACCTGAGGTCCTCGGGGAGGCCGGGGACGTCGTCGGGGTCGATGGGGAGCCATACGTCGGCGTGAGCGGTCATGGGGCAGAGGTTAGTTTGGTGACTCCCGCAGGGACGAAGATCCCCTCGGGACGGGTCCCGCGCGGAGGGCGGTCGCGGGCACGGGGTGGACGAGAGGGGCTGCACAGCGGTGGACCGGCGGGCATTCGGCGCGGCCGCGCCCGGTCCCGGGTCGGGCCAGGGGGCCGGCGCGGCCGGTCCGGGACTGCCCTGGGCGCCGGGGAGCGGCGCGACAGGCCTCGGCTGCATGCCGATGAGCTGGGCGTACACCGCGTCCCAGCGGCGCGGGGAGGAGTCCCTGCGCACGATCCACGCGGCTCTGGACGCGGGGTGCGCGCTCCTGGACACCGCGGACATGTACGGGCCGTTCACCAACGAGCGGCTGGTGGGCCGGGTCCTGAAGGAGCGCCGGGCGGACGCCTTCGTGTCGACCAAGGCGGGCCTCCTGGTGGGCGATCAGCACCTCGTCGCGAACGGCAGGCCCTCGTACGTGCGGCGGGCGTGCGACGCCTCGCTGCGCCGGCTGCGGACCGACGTCATCGACCTCTACCAGCTCCATCGGGCCGATCCCGAGGTGCCGGTGGAGGAGACCTGGGGGGCGATGGCCGAGCTGGTCGCGGCGGGCAAGGTGCGGGCCCTGGGGCTGTGCGCGGTGGGGGCGCGGGCGTCGGGGCGGCGCGCGGGGGCCTCGTCGGGAGGGGGCGGCCGTGCGGGGGGCGGTCCGGCGGGCGCGCCCGGCCGGCGCGATCCGTACGCGGACACGATCGCGCAGCTGGAGCGGGTGCAGCAGGTGTTCCCGGTGAGCGCGGTGCAGGCCGAGCTGTCCGTGTGGTCGCCGGAGGCGCTGACCGCGCTGCTCCCCTGGTGCGCGGCGCGCGGCGTGGGCCTGCTCGCCGCGATGCCGCTGGGCAGCGGCTACCTGACCGGCACGCTCACGCCGGGACAGGGCTTCGAGCCCGACGACGTACGGGCGCGGCACCCGCGGTTCACCGCGGAGATGATGGCGGCGAACCAGGTGATCGTGGCGGGGCTGCGGCGGATCGCGGTGCGGCACGGCGCGGGGGTGACCCCGGCGCAGGTGGCGCTGGCGTGGGTGCGCAGCCGCGGGCCGCAGGTGGTGCCGGTGCCGGGGACCAAGCGGGTGCGCTGGGCGGTGGAGAACGCCGCGGCGGGGTCGGTGCGGCTGACCCCGGAGGACCTGGCGGAGGTGGCGGAACTGCCGGCGGCCCGGGGATCCTGGGACTAGGGGGTGCGGCGGGATCGGCGGGGGCGCTCGGACGGTCCCGGCGGGTTCGACGGGTCCGACGCGATCCGATGATCGGGAACCTCCGGGGCACGAGCGGTGTAGGAAGGGTAAGAGGTCCTGCCGAGGAAGTGCCGAGAGAAGGGTCCGGGCTGATGCGTACCGCGCGAGCCACCCTGCGACGCCCCGCCACCACCGCCGCGCTGACCGCCGCCGGCCTGCTGTTCTCCGCGGGCTGCTCGTCGGACGGCGGCGGCGAACCGGCCGCGGGGTCCACCCGTTCCTCCGAGTCCGCCCGTGAGTCGCCGGACGGGGCGAAGCCCTCGGCGGCCGACGTGCCCCCCGACAAGGGCACGGTGAAGGTGGCGCGCACGGTCGCGGAGGGGCTGAAGTCCCCCTGGGGCCTGGCGCCGCTCCCCGGGGGCGACCTCCTGGTCTCCTCGCGGGACGACGGCACCCTGACCCGGGTGGACGGCGAGAGCGGTGAGAAGACCGAGGTCGGCTCGGTCCCCGGGGTGGCCCCGGAGGGCGAGGGCGGCCTGCTCGGCATCGCCCTCTCCCCCGACTTCGCCTCCGACCGCCTGGTGTACGCCTACTTCACCACCGCCTCCGACAACCGGATCGCCCGGCTGCTCTACGACGAGAAGAAGCCCGAGCGCCGGCAGCTGGGCGCGCCGGACACGGTGTTCAAGGGCATCCCCAAGGGCTTCACCCACAACGGCGGGCGGATCGCCTTCGGCCCCGACAAGCAGCTCTACGCGGGCACGGGCGAGTCGGGCGACCCCGAGCTCTCCCAGGACCGGAGGTCGCTCGGCGGCAAGATCCTGCGGATGACCCCGACCGGCGAACCGGCGCGCGACAACCCCGAGCCCGACTCGGTCGTCTACTCCTGGGGCCACCGCAACGTGCAGGGCATCGCCTGGGACGGGGGCAAGCGGCTGTGGGCGGCGGAGTTCGGCCAGGACACCTACGACGAGGTCAACCTGATCAAGGCCGGGGAGAACTACGGCTGGCCCGAGGTCGAGGGCGAGGGGGACGACGCCGACTTCGTGAACCCGGTCGCCCAGTGGACGACGGACGAGGCCTCCCCGAGCGGCGTCGCCGTCACCGCGGGCTCGGTGTGGATGGCGGGCCTGCGCGGCGAGCGCCTCTGGCGCGTCCCGCTCGACGGCGAGAGGCGCTCCGCCGACCCGCAGGCGTTCCTGGAGGGCGAGTTCGGCCGCCTGCGGACGGTCCACGAGGCCGGGGAGGGCAAGCTCTGGCTGGTCACGAGCAACACCGACGGCCGGGGCGACGCCCGGGGCGGTGACGACCGGATCCTCCTCCTGAACGTGACATGAGGCAGGCCCGCCCCGACCCGGGCGCGCGGCTCAGGCGGTCGCAGTCGCGGTCGCAGTCGCAGTCGCGGTCGCGGTCGCGTCCAGGGGGACGAGGTGGAGGCGGTGGGCGAGGGCGGCCGCCTCCCCGCGGCCGCTGACGCCGAGCTTGGCGAGGATGTTGGAGACGTGGACACTCGCCGTCTTCGGCGAGATGAACAGCGCCTCCGCGATCTGCCGGTTGGAGCGGCCCGCCGCCACCAGGCTCAGCACGTCCCGCTCCCGGCTGGTGAGCCCCAGCTCGCGGGCGGGGTCGGCGGGGGCGGCCGGCAGCTCCCGCGGACCGTCGGCCGGGGCGAGGGGCAGCCGCGCCCGCTGGGCGAGCAGCGCCAGGGCCTCGACGAGCGGGCGGGCCCCGAGCCGCTCCGCCGCCGCGTGCGCGCACCGCAGGAGGTCCGCGGCCCGCTCCCGGCCGCCGTCGTCACCGCCGCCGCCCAGCAGGACCGCCTCCGCCCACCGGAAGCGGACGCGGGCCAGTTCGTAGGGACGGTCCAGCGGGGCGAACGCGGCGGCGGCCTCGGCCCAGTGGGCCTCGGTGTCGCGGCCCTCCGCCCGCAGCAGCTCGGCACGGACCCAGCGGTCGTACGCCGCCCACACCGGCACCCGCGCGGCCAGACCGCGCGAGGCGGACCTGATCAGCTCGACCGTCTCCGCGCGGCCCTGGTCCGCGGTCGGCAGTCCGCGGGAGGCCGCCTCCACGACGGCGGCCTCCAGGAGCAGCGGCCAGGCGTAGCGGTGCATGCCGGGTGGGAAGCCCTCCTCCACCGCCGTGCCCAGGACCGCGCGCGCGTCGGGGACGCGCCCCTCGCCGGCCGCGATGAGCAGGCTGAGCACCGCCATGGGGATGCGTAGCTGCGGCTGGTCGTCCACGCCCCGGTAGTAGCGCAGGGACACCGCGCGCCGCGAGACGGCCTCGGCGATGTCGCCGCGCGACACGGCGAGCATCGCCAACCGGTAGGACGTGCCGTCGCGGGTCCGGTCGGTCCGGGCGCGTCGCTGGGCCTGCAGGGCGGCGTCGCCCGCCTCGTCCCAGCGGCCCAGCGAGTACAGGGACTCGGCGAGGTTGCCCCAGATCCACGCCTCGGTGTCGAGGAGGCCGTACCTCCGGCTGAGCTCGATGCCCTCGCGGGCGACCGTGACGGCCTCCGCCGACCGGCCGACGCTCTCCAGCGTCGAGGGGAGGTTCACATGGCTGCGGGACAGCAGCTCGGCCCGCCCCTCCGCCAGCACCTTGTCCCGCACGGCGAACAGCTCGGCGAGCCCCGCCTCGACGTCCCCGGCGTCGGCGAGCAGTCCGCCGTAGGTGAGCCGGGCGTGGAGTTCGAGCTCCTCCGCCCGCACCATCCGGGCGTACTCCAGGGCCCGTTCGGCCGCTGCCAGCGCCTCGGGGCCGGGGTTGTGGACCATGCTCCAGCTCGCGGCCTTGACCAGCACGTCCGCGTGGACCTTGGACGGCGGGAGGCCGCGGACCAGCTCCTGGGCGCGGCTGATCTCGTCCCAGCCGTCCCCGCGGCCGAGCGAGGAGACCAGCAGGCTGCGCTGGGACCAGAACCAGGCGGCGCGCAGCGGGTCGGGCCGCTCGTCCAGGATGCGCAGGGCGCGCCGGGAGATCTTCGCCGCCGTCTCGCGCTCACCGCAGTAGCGGCCCGCGGTGACGGCGTCGGCCATCAGGTCGAGGACGCCGAGCGGGGTGGTCTCCGGGTCGCAGCCGCAGAAGTCGCCGGCGGAGTCCAGGTGCTCCAGGCCGGCCCTCGCCTCGGCGGGGGTGACGTCCCACAGCTCGATGGCCCGCTCCAGGAGCCGCAGTTGCTCGGCGTAGGCGTGCCGGTCGCGGGCCTCGGCCGCGGCGAGGAGCACGGCCGGCAGCGCCTTGGCCGGCTCGTGCGCGTGGTACCAGTAGGAGGCGAGGCGGGTGACGCTCTCGTCGGCGCGGGCGAGCGCCGGATCGGCCTCCAGGCTCTCGGCGTAGCGGCGGTTGATGCGGGAGCGCTCGCCGGGCAGCAGGTCGTCGCTGACCGCCTCGCGGACCAGCGAGTGGCGGAACCGGTAGCCGTCGCCGTCGGGGGTGGCGAGCAGGATGTTGGCGCCGACGGCGGCGCGCAGCGCCTCGATCAGGTCGTCCTCGGCGAGGCGGCTGACGGCCGCGAGCAGCTCGTACTCGACGGTGGAGCCGCCCTCGGCGACCATCCTGGCCACGTTCTGCGCGTGCTCGGGCAATGCCTCGACGCGGACGAGCAGCAGGTCGCGCAGGGTGTCGGTGAGCCCGGTGCAGCAGCCCTGCTCGCGTGCGACGGCGAGTTCCTCGACGAAGAAGGCGTTGCCGTCGGACCGCTCGTAGATCGCGTCGACGAGGCTCTGCTCGGGTTCGGCGGCGAGGATGCCGGCCATCTGGCGGCGCACCTCGGCGCAGGTGAAGCGGTCGAGGTCGAGCCGGTGCACGGAGCGCATCCGGTCGACCTCGGCGAGCAGGGGCCGCAGCGGGTGCCGGCGGTGGACGTCGTCCGAGCGGTAGGTGCCGACGACGACGAGGCGGCCCGCACTGAGCGTGCGCAGCAGGTAGGCGAGCAGGTGCCGGGTGGAGGCGTCGGCCCAGTGGAGGTCCTCCAGGGCGAGGACGACGGTGTGGTCGGCGGCGATGCGCTCCAGGACCCGCACGGTGAGCTCGAAGAGGCGGGCCATGCCCTCCTCGTCGTGCCGTCCGCCGGGGGTGTCGCCGAGTTCCGGCAGCAGCCGGGCGAGTTCGGCCTCCTGGCCGGCGACGGCCGCGGCGAACGGCTCGGGCAGGCTGCGGCGCAGCCCGCGCAGGGCGGCCGAGAAGGGGGCGAACGGCAGGCCGTCCGCCCCGATCTCGACGCAGCCGCCGACGGTGACGACGGCGCCGCCGCGGACGGCCGCGGCGGCGAACTCCTCGACGAGCCGGGTCTTGCCGACCCCGGCCTCCCCGCCCACGACCAGCGCCTGCGGCTCGCCGCCGGCCGCGCGGTCCAACGCGTCCCGAAGGGCGGACAACTCGGCGCCGCGGCCGACGAACACCGGACTCACGGACCTGGTCTCCATACCCGGGAGGATCGCACACCCCTGCGACGGCGCCCCAGCCGATTTCGCGGGCTGGGACGCCGCGCGGGGCGCGGGAAGGTGCCGGGCCATCAGGCGGCGTGCGTGAAGCGGCGCCTGAGCGCTTCGGCGGCGCTCACCCGCCCCTCCGGGTCGTGCCCGCCGCTGCGGCGGGCGGCACGCGCCGCCCGCCTGCGCGCGGTGGTCACCTCGCGGGCCAGCCGGTGCTCCTGCGCGGCGCGGATCAGCTCGGCGGACTGGATCTTGTGGAACTCGTAGTCGAACATGCGGTTCTCCTCCGGGTGGGCCCTCGACGGACCTCGTTGTCACACCGTTCGTGGTGTGACACCGAGATTCGTCTCCCAGAGGGGTGCGCCGCATCGGGCGTCTGCCTCATCTCCGCGCGTCGGGGTGCCTTAGGGGGCCGCCCGGGGTGCCTTAGGCACCGGCCTCGGCCGTCCTCAGCCGGCCTCAGGCCTCCTCAGCCGGCCGTGGGGAGGGCGAGGAGCAGGTCGAAGTACATCGCGACGGCCAGGAGCAGGCCGAGGACGCCGAGGGCGACGCCGCCCCAGGCGGTGGCGCGGATCCAGGCGGCGAGCGGCCGGCCGGGGGTGCCGAACGCGGGGCGCGCGATCACGGCGAGTCCGACGAGGACGGCGAGGAGCGCGAAGACGCCGTTGACGAGGGCGGTGGTGTGCCAGGCGTCGCCGTAGATCTCGGTGATCTGCTGGGCGGGGGTGCTGGGGTTCTTGATCTGGCCGAGCAGCGTCTCGCGCTGGGAGACGACGTCGCTCAGCCAGGTGCCGGTGAGCGAGGCCAGGCCGAGGCCGGCGGCGACGACGCCGAACGCGCCGGTGCCGACCCGGGCGCCGTCCTTCTCCCGGGCGGCCTCGGCGGCCTGCTCGGCCTCGATCTCGGCGGCGACCTCCGCGTCGAGCTCGTCGTCGGTCAGGGGCTCCCGCTCCTCGGTCGCGACGCCGGCGGTGGCATCGGCGGCAGGGGTGTCGGCGGCCGGCGGGGCGTCGGTGGTCGCCGGGGCGTCTGCGGGGGCGGTCTTCTCGGTGGTACCGGTCTTCGGGGCAGTCATGCGCCGCACGCTAGGCGCGCAATCTGAGAGCCTCCTTAACGGACCGCGCGAAAGGGAGCGGCCCCCGCC
>NZ_JBHWZH010000124.1:0-16555 GCF_042728285.1 Streptomyces sp. NPDC060194
ACGACGACCCGCGCGGCCGACCACCCCCCGGCCGCGCACCCCTCAAGACGGAAGCCGGAGTGACGGGATCGCCCCCTGTCACTCCGGCTTCTCCATGCTCGCCAAGGAGCTTCGCTCCAGGGGGCACCCCCACCCAGCGGGACCCCGAACGCCGCTCTACGCGACGTTCACCCGCTGTCCCGGCGGGGCCGCCTCCAGCCAGGCCAGGAAGCCCGTAAGCGCGTCCTCGCTCATCGCCAGCTCGATCCGGGTGCCGCGGACCGTGCAGCCGAGGACGATCGCGTCGGAGAGCAGCGCCAGCTCCTCCTCGCCGTCGGGGGCCCGGCGGTCGACGACCTCGATCGCCGAGCGCTCCAGGACGCGGCGCGGGCGCGGGGCGTAGGAGAAGATCCGGAACCAGGAGACGCGGTCACCGCTGTAGCGGGCGACGCCGTAGACCCAGCCCTTGCCGGAGGGGTCCGCCTTGGCGGGGACGTCCCAGCGCAGCGAGCAGTCGAAGGTGCCGCCGGAGCGCTGGATCAGCCGCCGGCGCAGTCCGAAGACGAAGAGCCCGATCGCCACCAGCGCGACGACGACTCCGCACACCACGAGAGCGAGGACCATCTGCACCGACCTCCTCGCCTGTGAAGGATCCGCCGAGCGGATCACCCGTCGCCTTGACGGCGCGTACCTCATCCTGCATCGCCTCAGCCGCGGCACGTACCGGTGATTCCAGCACGTACCGCGGCTGAGGAGAAATCCGTGGGTGGTGTGTCAGCGCACAGCCACCGCGCGCAGCCGGACGTCCGCGCGCCGCTCGGCGGCGGCGTCGGCCTCGGACTTCGCGCGCTCCAGCGCACGCTCGGCGCGCTGGACGTCGATCTCGTCGGCCAGCTCGACGATCTCGGCGAGCAGCGACAGCTTGTTGTCCGCGAACGAGATGAACCCGCCGTGCACCGCGGCCACGACCGTGTCACCACCGGTGGTGCGGATCGTCACCGGGCCCGTCTCCAGCACACCGAGCAGCGGCTGGTGACCGGGCATGACGCCGATGTCGCCGGACGTGGTCCGCGCGACGACCAGGGTGGCCTCGCCGGACCAGACGCTACGGTCGGCGGCGACCAGCTCGACATGCAGCTCAGCAGCCACGAGAGGCTCCTTTGGTCACCACCCGGCCGGCTCTAGTACCGCCGGGTGTCTTCGAATTCTAGGGGACGTGCAGCGGGGGGCGGGACCGGGGCCCCGCCCCCCGCACGAGTCACGCGGACTCAGGAGACGCCGAGCTCCTTGGCCTTCGCCTTGAGGTCCTCGATGCCACCGCACATGAAGAACGCCTGCTCGGGGAAGTGGTCGTACTCGCCGTCGCAGATCGCGTTGAACGCCGCGATCGACTCGTCGAGCGGGACGTCCGAGCCGTCGAGGCCGGTGAACTGCTTCGCCGCGTGGGTGTTCTGCGACAGGAAGCGCTCGACGCGACGGGCGCGGTGGACGACCAGCTTGTCCTCCTCGCCGAGCTCGTCGATACCGAGGATCGCGATGATGTCCTGGAGGTCCTTGTACTTCTGGAGGATCCCCTTGACGCGCATCGCGGCGTCGTAGTGGTCCTGCGCGATGTAGCGCGGGTCCAGGATGCGGGACGTGGAGTCCAGCGGGTCCACGGCCGGGTAGATGCCCTTCTCCGAGATCGGACGGGAGAGGACCGTCGTCGCGTCGAGGTGGGCGAAGGTGGTGGCCGGGGCCGGGTCGGTCAGGTCGTCCGCGGGGACGTAGATCGCCTGCATCGAGGTGATCGAGTGACCGCGGGTCGACGTGATGCGCTCCTGGAGGAGACCCATCTCGTCGGCCAGGTTCGGCTGGTAACCCACGGCGGACGGCATGCGACCGAGGAGGGTCGACACCTCCGAACCGGCCTGGGTGAAGCGGAAGATGTTGTCGATGAAGAACAGCACGTCCTGCTTCTGGACGTCGCGGAAGTACTCCGCCATCGTCAGACCGGCCAGGGCGACGCGCAGACGGGTGCCCGGGGGCTCGTCCATCTGGCCGAAGACCAGGGCGGTCTTGTCCAGGACGCCCGACTCCTCCATCTCGTCGATGAGGTCGTTGCCCTCACGGGTACGCTCACCGACGCCGGCGAAGACCGACACACCCTCGTGCAGCTTCGCCACACGCATGATCATTTCCTGGATCAGCACGGTCTTGCCGACACCGGCACCACCGAACAGACCGATCTTCCCGCCCTTGACGTACGGGGTGAGGAGGTCGACGACCTTCAGGCCGGTCTCGAACATCTCGGTCTTGGACTCGAGCTGGTCGAAGGCCGGGGCCTTGCGGTGGATGGACCAGCGCTCGCCGACGTTGGCGTTCTCCTCGGGGTGGTTGAGCACCTCGCCGAGGGTGTTGAACACCTTGCCCTTGGTGAAGTCGCCGACGGGCACGGTGATGCCGGTGCCGGTGTCGGTCACCGGGGCCTGGCGGACCAGGCCGTCGGTGGGCTGCATGGAGATGGCGCGGACCAGGCCGTCGCCGAGGTGCAGCGCGACCTCGAGGGTCAGCGTCTTCTTCTCGCCGGCGAGGGCCGGGTCGGCCACCTCGACGTGAAGGGCGTTGTAGATCTCCGGCATCGCGTCGACGGGGAACTCCACGTCGACGACCGGGCCGATGACCCGGGCGACGCGGCCCGTGGCAGCGGCCGTCTCAACTGTCGTCGTCATTACCTGTCACTCCCCGCGTTCGCGTCGGCGAGGGCACTGGAGCCACCGACGATCTCGCTGATTTCCTGGGTGATTTCGGCCTGGCGGGCCGCGTTGGCACGGCGGGAGAGCGAATGGATCAGGTCTCCCGCGTTGTCGGTGGCCGACTTCATCGCGCGCCGCGTGGCGGCGTGCTTCGAAGCGGCCGACTGGAGCATCGCGTTGTAGATGCGGCTTTCGACGTACCGCGGCAGGAGGGCGTCGAGGACGTCCTCCGCCGACGGCTCGAAGTCGTACAGCGGGCGGATCTCGTCCTTGCCGCCGGACTCCTTCGCGACCTCTTCCAAGCTGAGCGGAAGAAGCCGGTCGGCGACCGCGTTCTGGGTCATCATCGAGACGAACTCGGTGTAGACGATGTGGAGTTCGTCCACGCCGCCCTCAGCCGTCTCCAGCTCGATGGCCTCGATGAGCGGGGCCGCGACGTTCTTCGCGTCCCCGTACTGCGGCTCGTCGGTGAACCCGGTCCAGGTCCCCGTGACGGTCCGCTCACGGAAGTTGTAGTGGGCGATGCCGCGGCGGCCGACGATGTAGGTGTCGACCTCCTTGCCCTCGCCCCGCAGCCGCTCGGTGAGCTTCTCCGCGGCCTTGATGGCGTTGGAGTTGAAGGCGCCGGCCAGACCGCGGTCGCTCGTGAGGAGCAGGACCGCGGACCGGACCGGGTTCTCCGCCTCGGTGGTGAGCGGGTGCTTGTCGTTGGCACCCGTCGCCACCGCGGTGACCGCCCGGGTGAGCTCGGTCGCGTACGGCTGGGACGCCGCCACCTTGCGCTGCGCCTTGACGACACGCGAGGCGGCGATCATCTCCATCGCCTTGGTGATCTTCTTCGTCGCGGTGACGGACCGGATGCGACGCTTGTAGACCCGGAGCTGCGCTCCCATGAGTCAGGTCCCTTCCGTCGTCACTTGGCGGCAGCGGCGGGGGCGTCTTCGCCGAGCAGCTTGCCGTCCGAGGTCTCGAACGTCTTCTTGAAGTCGGTGATCGCGTCCGCGATCGCCGTCAGGGTGTCGTCCGACAGCTTGCCGCCCTCACGGATGGAGGTCATGAGGCCCGCCTCCTTCTGGTGGAGGTGGGTCAGCAGCTCGGACTCGAAGCGGCGGATGTCCTGGACCGGGACGTCGTCCATCTTGCCGGTGGTGCCGGCCCAGACGGAGACGACCTGGTTCTCGGTGGCCATCGGCTGGTACTGCGGCTGCTTCAGCAGCTCGACCATCCGCGAACCACGCTCCAGGGCGGACTTCGAGGCCGCGTCCAGGTCGGAACCGAAGGCGGCGAACGCCTCCAGCTCGCGGTACTGGGCGAGGTCCACGCGGAGCCGGCCGGAGACCTGCTTCATGGCCTTGTGCTGGGCGGAGCCACCGACGCGGGAGACCGAGATACCGACGTTCAGCGCCGGGCGCTGGCCCGCGTTGAACAGGTCGGACTCCAGGAAGCACTGGCCGTCGGTGATGGAGATGACGTTGGTCGGGATGAACGCCGACACGTCGTTCGCCTTGGTCTCGACGATCGGGAGACCCGTCATCGAGCCCTTGCCCATCTCGTCGGAGAGCTTCGCGCAGCGCTCCAGGAGGCGGGAGTGCAGGTAGAAGACGTCACCCGGGTAGGCCTCGCGGCCCGGCGGGCGACGGAGCAGCAGGGACACGGCGCGGTAGGCGTCGGCCTGCTTCGACAGGTCGTCGAAGATGATGAGGACGTGCTTGCCCTCGTACATCCACTGCTGGCCGATGGCCGAACCGGTGTACGGCGCCAGGTACTTGAAGCCGGCCGGGTCGGACGCCGGGGCGGCGACGATGGTCGTGTACTCCAGCGCACCGGCCTCCTCCAGCGCTCCGCGGACGGAGGCGATGGTGGAGCCCTTCTGGCCGATGGCGACGTAGATGCAGCGGACCTGCTTGTTCACGTCGCCGGAGGCCCAGTTGGCCTTCTGGTTGATGATGGTGTCGACGGCCAGGGCGGTCTTGCCGGTCTGGCGGTCACCGATGATCAGCTGGCGCTGGCCGCGGCCGATCGGGGTCATCGCGTCGACGGCCTTGTAGCCCGTCTCCATCGGCTCGTGCACCGACTTGCGCTGCATGACCGTGGGGGCCTGCAGCTCGAGGGCGCGACGGCCCGACGTCTCGATCTCGCCGAGGCCGTCGATCGGGTTACCGAGCGGGTCGACGACGCGACCCAGGTAGCCCTCGCCGACGGCGACGGAGAGGACCTCGCCGGTCCGCGAGACCTGCTGGCCCTCCTCGATGCCGCTGAACTCGCCGAGGATGACCGCACCGATCTCGCGCTCCTCGAGGTTGAGGGCGAGACCGAGGGTGCCGTCCTCGAACTTCAGCAGTTCGTTGGCCATGGCCGAGGGAAGACCCTCGACCTTCGCGATGCCGTCGCCGGCAACGGTGACCGTACCGACTTCCTCCCGCGAGGCCGCGTCCGGCTTGTACGCCTGGACGAAGTTCTCCAGCGCGTCCCGGATCTCCTCCGGCCGGATCGTGAGCTCCGCCATCTGGGTTCCCTGCTCTCCTTGTTGGGCCCGAATCAATTACTTGTCGGCCCAACTCGGGCCGTCATGAATCGTCTTGAGTTGGTGGTGGCCGCTTCAGCCGGCCATCCGGCGCTGCGCCTCGGCGAGGCGCTCCGCGACGGAGCCGTTGATGACCTCGTCGCCCACCTGCACCTGGACTCCGCCGAGGACCTCGGGGTCCACCTCGAGGTTCAGGTGCATGGGACGGCCGTACAGCTTCGCGAGGGCCGCACCGAGGCGCGACTTCTGCGTCTCGGACAGCGGCACCGCGGTGGTGACCACGGCGACCATGCGGCTGCGGCGCGCCGCGGCGAGCGTGCCCAGGGACTCGAGGCCCTTCTCCAGGCTACGTCCACGCGGGTGAACCACGAGGCGCGTCACGAGACGCTCCGTCGCGGGGTTCGCCCGGCCGCCGAGCAGCCGGTGCAGCAGCTCGGTCTTCGCGGTCGCCGTGGCGGCGCGGTCGGTCAGCGCGGCACGCAGACCGGTGTCGGAGGCGACGATCCGGCCGAAGCGGAAGACCTCGTCCTCCACGTCGTCCAGGGCGCCGGCCCGCTGCGCGGCCGCGAGGTCCGCGGTGGCGGCGAGCTCCTCCAGGCCGTCGACCAGGTCGCGCGAGCGCGACCAGCGGGCGCGGACGAGTCCGGACACCAGGCTCAGCGCCTGCTGCCCGACCTGGCCGCCGAGCAGCCGCTCGGCCAGCTGCGCCTTGTCGTCGCCGGCCTGCGCCGGGTCGGTGAGGACCCGGCGCAGCGAGACCTCGCGGTCGAGCAGCGCGGTGACGGCAGCCAGCTCCTCGCCGAGCTTCGCGGCGTCCACCGACGGCGAGTCGGTGAAGACGTCGAGCTGCTCACGGCCGGAGGCCAGCGCCTCGCGGCTCGCTCCGAGCATGGTCATCGGGTCGCTCCCGCCGACGCGGCCGTGCCGTCCAGCTCGTCGAGGAACCGGTCGATGGTGCGGCTCTGCCGGGCGTGGTCCTCGAGGGACTCGCCGACGAGCTTGCCGGCCAGGTCGGTGGCGAGCTTGCCCACGTCCTGACGCAGCGCGGACGCGGCGGCCTTGCGGTCCGCGGCGAGCTGGGTGTGGCCGGCGGCGATGATCTCATCGCGCTGGCGCTGCCCCTCGGCGCGCATCTCCGCGATGAGCGCCGCACCCTGCTCCTGCGCCTCCTGGCGCAGGCGCGCGGCCTCGTGCCGGGCCTCGGCCAGCTGTGCCTTGTACTGCTCCAGGACGCTTTCGGCCTCAGTCTGGGCCGCATCGGCCTTCTCGAGACCGCCTTCGATGGCCTCGCGACGCTCTTCCAGAACCTTGTTGATGTTCGGGAGGAGCTTCTTCGCGAGGAAGCCGAAGACGATGACAAAGGCGATAAGGCCGATGACGACCTCGGGCCACGGCGGGATGAGGGGGTTTTCCTTCTCTCCCTCAGCCGCCAGCAGAACCAGGGCGTTCACATCAGTGCCTTTCGTAGAAAGGGATGGTCGTCGAGTCGTTCGTCTTAGTAGACGAACGGCATGACGAGGCCGATCAGGGCAAGCGCCTCACAGAACGCGAAGCCCAGGATCTGGTTGGCGCGGATGAGACCGGCGGCCTCGGGCTGACGGGCCAGCGCCTGGGTGCCGTTACCGAAGATGATGCCGACGCCGACGCCGGGGCCGATCGCGGCGAGACCGTAACCGACGGATCCGAGGTCACCGGTGACAGCAGCGAGGGTCTGGGACATGGCCAGTTCTTCCTTCTCTTTACGGACCGGTGGGGGTTGGCCACCGGACGATTCTGGGTCCGGGCGGGACTCAGTGGTGCTCGGCGAGCGCGCCCTGGATGAAGGTGCAAGTCAGGAGCACGAAGACGTACGCCTGGACAGCCTGGATGAAGAGCTCGAACGCGGTCATCACGATGACCATCAGGAACGAGACGGCGGAGTACGCGATGCCGATGCCGTTCAGCATGTACCAGCTGGCGATCGTGAAGAGCAGCAGCAGGGTGTGGCCGGCGAACATGTTCGCGAAGAGCCGCACCGCGTGGGTGAACGGTCGGACCAGCAGGTTCGAGAAGAACTCGATGGTCATGGCGAGCGGCAGCACCGGGCCGAGCGACTTGTCGTAGCCGGTGAAGTTCTTGAGAGCGCCGACGAATCCGTGGCGCTTGAACGTCAGCGACACCCACAGGATGTAGACGATCGCGGCGAGCACCATCGGGTACGCGATGATCGAGGTCACCGGGAACTGCGCGACCGGGATGATGGACCAGAGGTTCATCATCCAGATGAAGAAGAACAGCGCGACCGCGAGCGGAACGTACTTCTCTCCCTCACGGCGCCCGATCGTCTGGTAGACGATGCCCTC
The DNA here is from genome assembly GCF_042728285.1 of Streptomyces sp. NPDC060194. NCBI lineage: Bacteria > Bacillati > Actinomycetota > Actinomycetes > Kitasatosporales > Streptomycetaceae > Streptomyces > Streptomyces sp. NPDC060194. Next base: position 7,581 of record NZ_JBHWZH010000124.1, read on the forward strand.
GCGCACGAAGTCGTAGCCGGCCTCGGCCACCATCTGGAGCTTGCCGGGGACCAGCTTCGGCTTGCTGAAGGCGGCCCAGAAGAACCCCACCACGATGATGGAGCCGAGCAGGGCGAGCAGCATCGGCTTGTTGAAGTAGACACCCTCAGCGTCGCCCCAGAGCGGCTCGAAGAGGAACGAATGCAGGCCCGGAGCCGGAAAACCACACCCGTCGAAGAGGTGGCAGTCGGTCTCGAAGGCGAGCACCTGCGTCGGGTCAGCACTCACCACGGGCTCCTTCGGCGTGACGCATGGGTACGGCAACCTCGTTGTGTCGGCGCGGCGTGAAGCCGCGGGTCGGCACTGGACTGGTGTATCGGATGTGGGGGCGGCTACAGGGCAGTGAGCCTCGCGATGGTGCAGGCGTCAGCTCGGATGCCCGCGCCCGCAGTGCCGCAGTTGGAACCGGACGATAGCAGGATCTCGAACGCGCCTTTATACCGGGCCTACCTCTCACGACGAGCGGTCCGACTTCTCGGGCTCGACGTAGAGGATCTTGGCCTTGGAGTGGGCGACCGCCTGAGCGGCGATCCACGTCAGGGAGGCCACGACGATCGTCGCGGCGAACGCGCGCGGATTGAAGAGCGTGGTGTCCTTGAATGCGGCCACGAACACGAACAGCAGCAGCAGCTGCGCCGTGTACAGCATGAGCCCCATCGCCTGGAACAGATGCGGGAGCTTCCTCGCCGTGCGCTGCAGCACGACGATCCCGATCCCCATGAACAGGATCACGACGAGCGTCGCGACCACCGCGCCCAGCGCGCCGTCACCACCCGCCACCACCGCACTGATCACGGCGGCGACAGCACCGACGGCAGCGGTGGGAACGACGGTATGCAGAAGCATCCGTGCGTCGTTGGAGGGCATGGCGGCAGCTCCGCTCAGGTTCGGGGGGCATGAGTGTCGTCATGGACGAGCGTAATCCCGGGCGGAGTGGTCTCCTGCCGCCGGTGGGCCACCGCACTGCGGTCCCTCGACGCTGTTCCCTGGGATCTCGTGAACCGTATCACAAACTATTTGATACGGTCTTTACCCTCCCGGTGTGCCGCCCGTCACACGATCGGGCTAGCCACCGGAGTGTCGACTGACACCGTCCGCAATGTCTGTTAACGGGCGTTTCTGGAGTCCGTGAAGCGCGGACGGTGGCCGATCGCCGTGGACCCGTTCGCCGTCACCCCCACGGGAGTGCGCTCGGTCCCGGACTCCGCCGGCCCGTCCTCCCGCGCCGGCCCGTCCTCCCGCGCTGCCCCGGCCGGCGCGCGCTCCGGCGACGGCCTGCGGTAGCGCGGCGGCACGAAGGAGCCGGCCCAGCTGGGCGCGTGCGGCTTGAACCGAGGCAGCAGGAGCAGGCCGAGGCCCACCGCGCTGAAGCTGATGATGACGAGCACGATCCACATGCTGTCGTCGTGCACCGAGTAGGCCAGCGTCCCGAACGCGATCAGCGCCGACCAGAAGTACATGATCAGAACCGCACGGCTGTGCGAGTGGCCGACCTCCAGGAGCCGGTGGTGCAGGTGCCCCCGGTCGGCGGCGAACGGCGACTGCCCGTTCCACGTCCGCCGCACCACCGCGAGTACCAGGTCGGCCATCGGGATCGCGATGATGGTGAGCGGCAGCAGCAGCGGGATGAAGATCGGAAGGCTCATGTAGGTGGCGCCGCGGGTGGAGCCGACCTCCTGGCTGAGCTGGTCCCAGTCGACCTGTCCGGTGACGGAGACCGCGGCCGCCGCGAGCACCAGGCCGATCAGCATCGACCCGGAGTCGCCCATGAAGATCCGCGCGGGGTGCATGTTGTGCGGCAGGAAGCCCAGGCACATGCCGATCAGGATCGCCGTGAAGAGCGTCCCCGGGGCGGCCGCCTCGATGCCGTAGCCGTACCAGATCCGGTAGCAGTACAGGAAGAACGCGGAGGCCGCGATGCAGACCATGCCGGCCGCGAGGCCGTCCAGGCCGTCCACGAAGTTGACGGCGTTGATCGTGATCAGCACCAGGGCGACGGTCAGCAGGTTGCCCTGCCACTCGCTCAGCGAGACGAGCCCGGCGCCCGGGATCGGGAGCCAGAGGACGGTGAGGCCCTGGAGGACCATGACGCCGGCGGCGATCATCTGGCCGCCGAGCTTGATCAGGGCGTCGATCTCGAACTTGTCGTCGAGGACGCCGATGATCCAGATCAGCGCGGCCCCGGAGAGCAGCGCCTGCGGCTCCTTGGAGGTGGTGAAGACCTCACCGAGGTTCGTCAGGTGGGCCGCCACCAGGAGCCCCGCGCAGAGCCCGAAGAACATCGCGATCCCGCCCAGGCGGGGCGTCGGTTCCCGGTGCACGTCCCGCGCGCGGATCTGCGGCATGGCGCCCGCCACGATGGCGAACTTCCGCACCGGTCCGGTGAGCAGGTACGTCACCGCGGCCGTGACGCACAGCGTCAGCAGGTATTCACGCACGGTCTTCCCCACAGGTCTCGCCGGCCATCTCAGGCCCACACCCTAGCTGCGCCCGCATGACGGGAGGGACAAGCGGGTAGGACCGATGGTTCCACGTGGTCGGTACGGAGCGCCGGATCAGAGCGCCGCCGGCACCGATCCGACCGTCTCCGTCGGGCTCCCCGGCGGCGGGAACGCGGCCGTCAGCGCGCGCACCTCCTCGGCCGCACCGCGCTCCCCGCCGAGGGCCCGGCCGATCAGCGCGGCGATCCTCGTCATCTCGGTCGCGCCCATGCCCTGGGTCGTCGCCGCGGCCGTGCCGAGGCGGATTCCGCGCGGCCCGCCGTGCGGCAGCGGGCAGGCGTCGACGACGATCCCGGAGGCCGCCAGCACGCTGCGGGCCGTGCGGCCCTCGACGCCGAACGGCCCGGGGTCGGCGGTGATCAGGTGGGTGTCGGTGCCGCCGGTGGTGACGTCGAGCCCCTCGGCCGCGAGCGCGGCGGCGAGCACCCGGGCGTTGGCGACGGCCCGGTGGGCGTAGGCCGTGAAGGCGGGGGTGGCGGCCTCGCCGAAGGCGACCGCCTTCGCCGCGACCGTGTGCATCTGGGCGCCGCCCTGGCTGAACGGGAACACCGCCCGGTCGACCCGCTCGGCGAGGTCCGCGCCGCACAGGATCATCCCGCCGCGCGGCCCGCGCAGCACCTTGTGCGTGGTGGCGCACACCACGTCCGCGTACGGCACCGGGTTGGGGGCCGCGCCGCCGGCGACCAGGCCGATCGGGTGGGAGGCGTCGACGACCAGGTACGCGCCGACCTCGTCGGCGATCGCGCGGAAGAGGGCGTGGTCGGGGTGGCGGGGGTACGTGGTCGAGCCGACGACGATCGCCCGCGGGCGGTGGGCGCGGGCCAGCGCGCGGACCTCGTCGTAGGCGATCAGGCCGGTCTCCGGGTCGACGCCGTAGCCGACGAAGTCGAACCAGCGGCCGGAGAAGTTGGCCGGGGAGCCGTGGGTGAGGTGGCCGCCGGCCGGGAGCGCCGTGGCGAGGACGGTGTCGCCGGGTCGGAGCAGGGCGGCGTACGCGGCGAGGACGGCGGCGGAGCCGGAGTGCGGCTGGACGTTCGCGTGCGCGGCCCCGAAGAGGGCCTTGGCGCGGTCCTGGGCGATGCGCTCGGCGAGGTCGGCGAGCTCGCAGCCGGCGTGGTGGCGGGCGCCGGGGTAGCCCTCGGCGTACTTGTTCGCCAGCGGGGAGGCGAGCGCCCGCAGCACGGCGGGCGACGCGAAGTTCTCCGCGGCGTTCAGCTGCAGCGTGCGGGCCTGGCGCTCCGCCTCGGCGGCGAGGACGTCCGCGAGTTCGGGGTCCTGGGTCAGGAGGGGGTCGACCGGCATCGCACGGCTCCCGGGGAGGAGGGGGTTGCGCGTTCCAATCTAGTGCGGGGCGCGCCGTACGGCACGTGCGCGCCCGCCCTACGGCAGGCGGGCCGGTACGCCGGTCAGGGCGGTGACGACGGGGTCGAGCGCCGTCGCGATCTCGTCGCCGATCGAGCGGAAGAACGGCAGCGGGGCGCCGTAGGGGTCGTTGACCTCGTCCGCGTCGGCGGTGGGGGCGAGCAGCCAGCCGCGCAGGGCCGCCGCCGCGCGCACCAGCGCGCGGGCGCGCTCGACGACGCCGTCGTCGAGCGGGTCGGGCAGCGTGGCGGGATCTATGGCCCGTACGAGACGGGTGAACTCCTTCAGCGTGAAGGTGCGCAGCCCCGCGGAGTGCCCCATGGAGATGACCTGCGCCCGGTGGTCGCGCGTCGCGGTGAGCACGAGGTCCGCGCGGATGACGTGCTCGTCGAGCAGCTCCCGGCCGACGAAGCCGGAGGGGTCCGCGCCCAGCTCGGTCAGGACGGCCTCGGCGTGCGCCTCCATGGCCGCGCCCTCGTGCCCCCAGGTCCCCGCGCTCTCCACGACGAGGCCGCCCGTCAGCGGGTCGCCGAGACGGTCGCTGAGGGCGTGCCGGGTCAGCCGCTCGGTGATCGGCGAGCGGCAGACGTTGCCGGTGCTGACGTGGAGGATGCGAAAGGTCCCCGGACCCGCTATGCCACGCCCCTCAGGGGCGGTCAATTGGCCACCTCGAGGTCGGGTACCACCTTGCGCAGCTCCTCGGGCGAGAGCGCGCCCTCGCGCAGCAGCAGCGGCACCGGGCCGGTGACGTCGACGATCGAGGACGGCACGATGCCGGGGGTGGGGCCGCCGTCGAGGTAGACGGAGACGGAGTCGCCGAGCATCTGCTGGGCGGCGTCGCAGTTCTCCGGCGAGGGGTGGCCGGTGAGGTTGGCGGAGGAGACGGCCATCGGGCCGACCTCGGTGAGCAGCTCGATGGCGACCGGGTGCAGCGGCATCCGGATGGCGACGGTGCCGCGGGTGTCGCCGAGGTCCCACTGCAGGGACGGCTGGTGCTTAGCGACCAGCGTCAGGGCTCCGGGCCAGAACGCGTCGACGAGCTCCCACGCCTTCTCGGAGAAGTCGGTGACGAGCCCGTGCAGGGTGTTCGGCGAGCCGATGAGGACGGGGGTGGGCATGTTGCGGCCCCGGCCCTTGGCGTCGAGGAGGTCGGCGACGGCCTCGGAGGAGAAGGCGTCGGCGCCGATGCCGTAGACGGTGTCCGTCGGCAGCACGACCAGCTCGCCGCGGCGGACCGCCGAGGCGGCCTCGCGCAGACCGGTGGCGCGGTCGGTGACGTCGTCGGTGTCGTATCGCCGGGCCATCAGCGGGTCTCCTCGTGCGGATGCGTGAACGGGTGCGTCGGGGGGTGCGGGCGGTGCGTCGGGGGGCCGGGGGGCGCGGTCACGGTGTCGCCTTGCGGGCGGTCGCGAACCGGGGCCGGTTGTTCAGGTCGGGGTGGTCGGCGGCGTCCGCCCAGCCGGCCTCCTCGTTGAAGATCCACGGGACCTGGCCGCCCTGGGTGTCGGCGTGCTCGACGACGACGATCCCGCCGGGCCGCAGCAGCCGGTGCGCGGTGCGCTCCAGACCGCGGATGGTGTCGAGGCCGTCCTCGCCGGAGAACAGGGCGAGCGAGGGATCGTAGTCGCGGGCCTCGGGGGCGACGTACTCCCACTCGGTGAGCGGGATGTACGGCGGGTTGGAGATCACCAGGTCGACCTGGCCGTCCAGCTCGGGGAACGCGCTGAGCGCGTCGCCCTGCACCAGGTGGACCCGGGAGCCCTCGACGTTCCTGCGGGTCCAGACGAGCGCCTCCTCGGAGAGCTCGACGGCGTGCACCCGGGAGCGGGGCACCTCCTGGGCCATGGCGAGCGCGATGGCCCCGGAGCCGGTGCACAGGTCGACGATGAGCGGTTCGACGACGTCCATCGCCCGGACCGCGTCTATCGCCCAGCCGACCACGGACTCCGTCTCCGGCCGGGGCACGAAGACGCCGGGGCCGACCTGGAGCTCCAGGTAGCGGAAGAAGGCGCGGTTGGTGATGTGCTGGAGCGGTTCGCGGGCCTCGCGGCGGGCGATGACCTCCCAGTAGCGGGCGTCGAAGTCGGCGTCCTTGACGCTGTGCAGCTCACCCCGCTTGACCCCGTGCACGTAGGCGGCGAGCTCCTCGGCGTCGAAACGCGGGGAGGGCACGCCGGCGTCGGCCAGCCGCTGGGCGGCGCCGGCCACCTCGGCGAGCAGAAGGTTCACGCGCTTCCCTCCGAAAGGTGCGTCACGGGCAGTGGTGCGGAGCCGCGGCTCAGGCCGCGGCGAGCTTGGCCGCGGAGTCGGCGTCGACGCAGGCCTGGATCATCGCGTCGAGGTCGCCGTCGAGGACCTGGTCGAGGTTGTAGGCCTTGAAGCCGACCCGGTGGTCGGAGATCCGGTTCTCCGGGAAGTTGTACGTGCGGATCTTCTCCGAGCGGTCCACCGTGCGGACCTGGCTGCGGCGGACGTCCGAGGCCTCCTGCTCGGCGGCCTCGACGGCGGCGGCGAGCAGCCGCGAGCGCAGGATGCGCATGGCCTGCTCCTTGTTCTGGAGCTGGCTCTTCTCGTTCTGGCAGGAGGCGACGACGCCGGTCGGCAGGTGGGTGATGCGGACCGCGGAGTCGGTGGTGTTGACGGACTGGCCGCCGGGGCCCGACGAGCGGTAGACGTCGATCCGCAGGTCGTTGGCGTGGATCTCGACCTCGACCTCCTCGGCCTCGGGCGTGACGAGCACGCCGGCGGCGGAGGTGTGGATGCGGCCCTGGGACTCGGTGGAGGGCACCCGCTGCACGCGGTGCACCCCGCCCTCGTACTTCAGCCGGGCCCACACGCCCTGGCCGGGCTCGGTGGCGCCCTGGCCGCCCTTGGTCTTCACCGCGACCTGGACGTCCTTGTAGCCGCCCAGCTCGGACTCGGTGGCGTCGATGATCTCGGTCTTCCAGCCGACCCGCTCGGCGTACCGCAGGTACATCCGCAGCAGGTCGCCGGCGAAGAGCGCCGACTCGTCGCCGCCCGCGCCCGCCTTGACCTCGAGGATCACGTCCTTGTCGTCGTTGGGATCCCGGGGGACGAGCAGCAGCCGCAGCTTCTCGGTCAGCTCCTCGCGCTGCTGCTCGAACTCCTTGGCCTCGGCGGCGAAGTCGGGGTCGACGGAGGCGTACTCGCGGGCCGTCTCGATGTCCTCGCCGAGCTGCTTCCAGGAGCGGTACGCGGCGACGATCGGGGTCAGCTCGGCGTAGCGCTTGTTGAGCTTGCGCGCGTTGGCCTGGTCGGCGTGGACCGACGGGTCGGCGAGCCTCGTCTCGAGGTCGGCGTGCTCAGCGGTGAGGTCCTCTACGGCCTCGAACATCTCCGGCTCCTGGGGTGGCCATGGGGTGGGTGCTGCGGCGTCTCGTCGCGGCGGGGGGCTGTCAGCGCAAAACGCCGGTCCCGGCGCCCCGCGGACGGGGCGACCGGAGACCGGCGCTGCGAGCTCGCTACTTGGCGGCGGACTTGCCGAAGCGGGCCTCGAAGCGGGCCACACGGCCGCCGGTGTCCATGATCTTCTGCTTGCCCGTGTAGAACGGGTGGCACGCGGAGCAGACCTCGGCACGGACGGTGCCGCTCGGGATCGTGCTGCGGGTGGTGAACGACGCGCCGCAGGTGCAGGAGACCTGGGTGTCGAAGTACTCGGGGTGGATGTCGCGCTTCAAGGTGTCTCCTAGGTTCGGGAGGGCACCGGGTCGCACCGGCGGAATTGCCGCTGCGTGAACCGGGGCCGACGGACCAGTCTGCCAGGACCGGCCGCATCTCCCAAAACCAGGAGTGTGCCGGAAGTATTCCGGGGGTATCACAAGTGGTCGTTCAGGACCCGACGACCTTGCCCGCCTCGCCCTTGTCGCCGGCCGAGTCCTTCGTCGCCGAGGCCGGGATCGGCCGGTCGGCCTTGAGCGCCGCCCAGACCTGCGCGGACTGCTTCTCCAGCGGCACGACCCGGTTGACGTCGGAGGTGTCGTAGACGACCGGCATCGTGACCATGTCCAGGTTCTTGCCGCCGATGTCCTTCAGGCCGTTCGCGAAGCTCGTGAGGCTCTTGACGGAGTCCAGCTCGGAGTCGGTGGTGACGGCCTTGGTCGCGGTGTCCGCCAGGCCGTAGAGCTTGGTGGGGCTGCTGAAGACGCCGACCGACTTCGCCTGGGCGATCAGCGCCTTGACGAAGGCCTGCTGGAGCTGGATCCGGCCGAGGTCGCTGCCGTCGCCGACGGCCTTGCGGGTGCGGACCAGGGCGAGGGACTGCTCGCCGTCGAGGGTGTGCGGGCCCGCCTCAAGGTCCAGACGGCTCTTGGCGTCGTTGACCGGCTGCTTCAGCGTGAGGTCGACGCCGCCGAGCTCGTCGATGAGGTTCTTGAAGCCGCTGAAGTCGACCTCCAGGTAGTGGTCCATGCGGATGCCGGACATCTGCTCCACGGTCTTCACCGCGCAGGCCGGCCCGCCCACCTGGTAGGCGGTGTTGAACATGACCCGGGTGCCGCCGGGCTCGTCCTGCCCGTTCTCGGCGGTGCAGTCGGGGCGGGTGACGAGCGTGTCGCGGGGGATCGAGACGACGCTCGCCTTCTTGTGGCCCTCGTAGACGTGCAGCACCATCGCGGTGTCCGCCCGGGCGCCGCCCTCGTCGAGGCCGTACTCCGCGTTGGCGCCGGCCCGGGAGTCGGAGCCCAGGAGCAGGATGTCCATCGAGCCGTTGTCGACGTCGTCGGGCCGGTCGGAGCCGAGCGCCGCGTTGATGTCGACGCCCTTGAGGTTGCCGTTGAAGTGGTAGTAGAGGTACCCGCCGCCCGTGCCCGCGACGGCGACGAGGCCGGCGGCGCTCCACGCGGCGACGCGTATGCCCCGGCGGCGGGGGCGCGGCCTGCGCCGGCTGCCGCTCCCGCGCAGGGGACGGCCCGGCTTGCTGGTCGGCCGGCCGCCGGTTCGCTCCTGGCCCATACTCTCCTCAGTCCTTCGGTCCCGCTCGGCCGGTCTCCGGCCGGCCGTTCGGGTCATTGACGTCACGGCTCGGGAAAGAGTTCCACAGCGCACCGCGCCCAC
>NZ_JBHWZH010000125.1:0-16519 GCF_042728285.1 Streptomyces sp. NPDC060194
GGCCCGGGGGAGCCGCCGCCGCGCCCCGCCCCGGCACCCGCGCCGAGGCCCGCCTGCAGGCCCGGGCCGCCGCCCGCGGCTCCGCCCGCCCGGCCGGACCCGACGCCTCCGGGCGGCTCATCCCCGCCTTCGACGCCTCCCGCGACGAGGAGCAGGACACCGGGCGCGGCCGCCGCGCCCCGTCCCGGCTGCCGATGTTCGCCGCGGTCGGCATCGCCATCGCCGTGGTCGGCGTGGGCGCCGGCGCGCTGCTCAGCACCGGCGGCGACGACGACGGCGGTCAGGACGACCAGGCGCCCGTCTCCGCCTCGGCCCCCGCCGCGCCCGCCCCCAGCGGCTCCGCCTCGGCGTCGCCGTCCGGGGACCCGGTGGCGAAGGGCCAGGCCGCCGAGCTGGACGCGCTCCTGCTCGACAGCAACGACAGCCGCGCCTCCGTGATCGCCTCCGTCGGCAAGATCCGGGCGTGCCAGGACCTCGGGACCGCGGCGAAGGACCTGCGCGCGGCGGCCGGCGAGCGCAACTCCCTGGTCACCCGCCTCGACGGCGTCGAGATCGGCAAGCTCCCCAGCAACGTCGACCTCAAGGCCTCGCTGCGCAAGGCCTGGCAGGCGTCGGCCGAAGCGGACAACCACTACGCCGCCTGGGCCGACCAGATGGCCGGCAAGCGGGGCTGCAAGAAGGGCAAGGCCCGCAACACCCCGCAGACCGCGCAGGCGGAGGCGGCGAGCGGCCGGGCCACGCAGGCCAAGGAGCGGGCCGCCTACCTCTGGAACATGATCGCCAAGGAGCACGGGCTGACGACCCACACCAAGGAGGAGCTGTAGGCGCTCCCCGGAGGACCGCGCTCACTCCCCGACGCGGGCGCGGTCCAAGGGCGCGGTGACGTCGACGAAGTCCCGCTCGCCGGACGCGACGAGCTCGCCGTCGCGCACCCGCTGGAAGGTGACGTGCGCGTTGCCCACCCTGAGGTAGGGCCCGAACGTCTTCAGCCCGTCGTAGGACCAGTCGAGCAGCGGGGTCAGACCGCCGGTGTCGACCTTCAGGCCGCCGTCGAGGACCCGGACGAGCTTCTCCGCGGTGATCTCGCCGCCGCCGGCCGCACCGACCGCCTGGCGCAGCACCTCGTAGGCGATCCACGTGGTCTGCGGGCCCGCGTCGGCCGGGTCGATGCGGTTGTCGCCGAAGGCGTGCTCGCTGATGACCTTGCGCATGGGGTCCCAGCGGCGGTCGCTCGCCACCGGGTACCAGCCGGTGACGAACGCCCCCTCGAAGAGCCCGGAGCCGCCGCCGGAGCGGTTCACGACCGACTGCCCGACGCTGCCGAGGACGGAGGCGACGACCACCGGGCGGCCCGGGGTCCGCAGCCGGCGGAAGGAGTCGAAGAACGAGTCCGTGCGCGCCCCCAGGGCGGCCATCACGCAGCCCCCGCCGTCCTCCTCGCCCCCGCCGGCCGCCGTGCCCGTGCCGACCGCGGCGAGGGCCGCGCCGGCCTCGGTGTCGAAGCCGCTGCCGTCCTCGGGCGCCTTGACGTCGGTGGCGCGCGGGCGGCCGGCCGTCGCGAGCCCGGCGTCGATCAGCGGCGGCAGCGCGTCGCCCGCGAGGGTGTCCGGCCGGACGAGCGCGACCCGGCCGCACTCCTTCGCCAGCTGCAGCCCGCTGCCGGCGAGCAGCGCGGCCTGCCCGGCGTGCACCGGGTAGGTGAAGGCGCCCGCGAACTCCGCCGACGTCAGCCCGTACCCGCCGATGTACGGGATTCCCGCCGTCTCCAGGATCGGCAGCGCGGTGTCCGCGTGCCGGCCGTAGGAGCCGACGACCGCCACCGCGCCCTCGGCGACGGCCCGGCGGGCGCAGCGGCCGGCCCCGATGCTCGTGTCGCGCTCGTTGCAGGTCAGGACCCGCAGCTCGTGCCCCGCGAGCCCGCCGTCGGCGTTGACGGCCCGCGCGTAGGCCGACGCGAGGGCGGGCATCCCGGCCATGTCGGTCGTGCGGGTCTTCCACGGCGCCCAGGTCATGACGGTCACCGGCGGGGTGTCGTCGCCGGTGCCGGGGACGATGCCGCAGCCCGCGAGGAGTCCGGCGGTGAGGGCGGTGGCGAAGGGGCGCAGGAGACGCCCGGGAGAGAGGGTCATGGCGCGTGACGCTGCCGCGTCCGCGTCAACCGTGCGATGACCCGGAGTCAACGTGCGGTGACGCCTGGGTGAACGGCGGACGCCGTGGCGGGGCCCGTCTCCGGCCGCCGGCGGCGGGGAACGTACGATCGGCGATCGTGCAGGGTTCGGAGAAGTCTTCCCGTCGGGGCCGCGGCTCGTCCACCATGGGCGCCATGCCGCTCAACGACATGCCGTGGTGGCGCTGGCGCGCCCAGGTGCGCTCCGCGCTGCACATGCTCTCGGACGAGGCGTTCCAGCAGGACCGCTGGCTCGCCGGCGATCCCGCGTACGGGGACGTGACCGACGCCGTCTACCGCCTGGTGGAGGACACCTGGCTCGACCACTGGTCGGCGGAGAAATACGTGGGCACGATATTCCGCGACCCGGTGGAGGCGTCGCTCGTCGACACCGCCGTGCTCCGGGTCCTGCGGATCATGCACCAGGTGGGCGCGGACGCGCCCGTGACCGTCTACCTGGAGCACCACGGCTGGCCGGAGGCGGTCCGCGCGGCTCGCGAGGCCCATGTGCGCCTCGCGACGGCGGACGGGGACGATCCGGACACCGCGCCGCGCACGCTGGACCTCATCCGCATCCTGACCGGCGCGGCCTGACCGGGCCCGGCTGTGGCATCCTGCGGGGATGACCGCCGCACAGCCCGCCGTACCGTCCTCCGCCGCGCAGCCCGCCCCGGACGCCCGCCCCGACCAGTACGTGCTGACCCTGTCCTGCCCCGACAAGCAGGGCATCGTGCACGCCGTGTCGAGCTTCCTGTTCATGACCGGGTGCAACATCGAGGACAGCCAGCAGTTCGGTGACCACGACACCGGGCTGTTCTTCATGCGGGTGCACTTCTCGGCCGACGGGCTCGACGTCGGGAAGCTGCGGGCGAGCTTCGCGGCGGTCGGCGACGCGTTCCGGATGGACTGGCAGCTGCACGACGCCGGGCGGCGGATGCGGGTCGTGCTCATGGTGTCGAAGTTCGGGCACTGCCTGAACGACCTGCTGTTCCGCGCCCGCAGCGGCGCGCTGCCGGTCGACATCGCGGCCGTCGTCTCCAACCACCCGGACTTCCGCGAGCTGGCGGAGTCCAACGGGGTGCCGTTCCACCACGTGCCGGTGACCCGGGAGACGAAGGCGGAGGCGGAGGCGAAGGTCCTGGAGCTGGTCGAGGCCGAGGGCGTCGAACTGGTCGTCCTGGCCCGCTACATGCAGGTGCTCTCCGACGACTTCTGCAAGCGGCTCAGCGGGCGGATCATCAACATCCACCACTCCTTCCTGCCGTCGTTCAAGGGCGCCAAGCCCTACCACCAGGCGCACACCCGCGGGGTGAAGCTGATCGGGGCGACCGCGCACTACGTGACCGCCGACCTCGACGAGGGCCCGATCATCGAGCAGGAGGTCGAGCGGGTCGGCCACGAGGTCACCCCCGAGCAGCTCGTCGCCGTCGGCCGCGACGTCGAGTGCCAGGCGCTGGCCCGCGCGGTGAAGTGGCACAGCGAGCACCGGGTGCTGCTCAACGGCGCCCGCACGGTCGTCTTCGCCTAGGGCGCCCGGTCCCGCGGCCCTACAGCCGGGACAGCGACGCCGTCGCGAAGAGGACGTCGCGGATCGCGCTCCGGTCGCCGTCCTGGCCCACGGCCGCCTCCTGGGGCGGGACGTGGCCCGCGGCGAGGCGGCAGAACTCGACGTCCTCCATGGCGACCTGGGCCACCACGTGGTCCGCCGAGCCGACCGCGCCCGGTGAGTCCAGGGCGATGTACCAGCTGCCGCCGCCCGAGCCCTCGACGTTCAGCCGCAGGCTCCGGCCCGCCTTCCCCGCCGCGACCAGGCCCTGCGCGGGCTCCGCGAGCCCGGCCTGCCGGCGGGCGGCCAGCGAGACGGGCAGCAGCCGGGTGGCCAGCTCCACCATCCGCTGCAGATGGGGTCCGGCCGGCGGCCCGTAGGGGTAGTCCACCGCGGCGGCGATGTCGCCCGCGTGGATCCAGCACTCGAAGGCGCGTTCCACGAACGCGTCCTGCAGCGACAGGGTGAAGGGGCCGTAGTCGACGCCGAGCCGGGCCGTGCCGGGGGTCGCGAAGGACACCGACCGCAGCATCGTCCAGGCCTGCTCCCGCCACGGCCGGTGCACCAGGTCGCCGGTGGCGAAACGGGTGCTGGCCCAGTACTCCTCGGTGCGGGAGGCCGGGTCGTAGCCCTCGCGTGCGCCCTCCCCGATCGGGTCGTCCAGGCCGAGCGCGGTGGCGACCAGGCCGTCGACGGTCATCAGGTGGCCGATCACCCCGCCCACCGTCGTCTCCCGGCCGGCCGGCGCCACGCCGTCGAACCAGCGCAGCCGGACCGGGGCGTCCCAGTCGTCCTCCTTGAGGTCCCGCAGCAGCGCGTCGAGCCGGGCGGCCTCCGTGTCGTACGGGACGGCCCACTCGGGCAGCGGCACGCGGGCGGGCCGCCGCTCCAGGCACCCGGCGAGGACGCGGGAGCGCAGCGACGGGTCCAGGTCGAGCGACTCGTCCGGCTGCAGCAGCGCCACCGCGTCGTACAGCCGCAGCGCCTCGTCCGCGCACGGCCCGCACTCCCCGAGGTGCAGCTCCACCGCCTCGGCCTCGTCCTCGCCGCACGCCTTCAGCGCCCACACCCCGAGCAGCGACTTCAGGGCGGTGTGGTCGAGCACGGGCGGCGGCGCGGCGGGCGGGGGGACGGCGGCGGGCGCGCCGCCGGGTTCCGCGTCGGGCAGGGGGGCGCCGGAGTTCTCCACCGAGACGCGCGGCGGCGGTATCAGGGGGGAGTCCTCGGGGGAGCGTTCCGGGCCGGTCACGGGGTCCGTCCGTAGGGGGAGGGGTCGGCGTGGGCCGGCCCGACGCTGTCGGGGTCGGCGGGGGAGTGGGTGCGGGCGGTGGCCAGCAGCTGCAGGCCGAGCCGCAGCCGGCGCCGGGCCTCCAGCTCGGTGACGCCGAGCGCCTCGGCCGTCTGCCGGTAGTCGCGGCGCTGGAAGTGCGCGAGCCGCAGCGCGTCCCGCAGCGGCGCGGGCATCGCGTGGACGATGAAGTCGGCGCGGGCGGCGATCGACGCCCGCCGCACCCGCAACTCCAGCTCCTCGCGGGCCGCGGGTCCGCCCGCGGCCTCCAGCGCGCGCGACTCCGTCTCGCGCAGGGCGCCGACGGACCGCTGGTGGGCGAGGGTGGCCAGCCAGGTGCGCAACGGGCCGTGCTTGGGGTCGAAGGCGTCGGCGTGCTCCCAGACGTGGCCGAAGACGTCCCGGGTGATCCGGTCGGCGGCCTCCTCGTCGCCGAGCACCCGGTTGGCGATGCTGTGGACGAGCGGCGCGAACCGGTCGTAGAGCTCGCCGAGCGCGGCCGCCTCCCCGTACGCCAGGCGCTGCTGCATCTTGCGGTCCCAGCGGGGTGCCGCGTCCCTGGCCATGAGCCCCCTTACGCCTTCGTGCCCGTGCCCCGTCCTCCGAATGTAGTGCGGCGGCCGGGATGTGCGGGTGTCTTTGCGGCAACGTCCTGACTGCCGCGGACAGCACATGGTAGAGGGCCGCTCACCGTGTGCAGCCGACGTGTGAGCGTTGTGTGATCGAAGGGGCGTACGATGGAGGATTCGCCCCGTTATCGGTGTGAATGCGCCGACGACCGGGGTGTTTCATGGGGGAGCGGCTCGGGCAGCCGCGATGAGGAACGACCACTTCCGGATCATCCGAGAGCGAGGCGTGACGCGTGACGTTGCACGTGACGGAGAGCGATCAGGACGGGTGGGCGGTGCTCCGGGTGACCGGCGAGATGGACCTGGTGTCGTCGCCCGTCGTCCGGCAGCAGGTGCACGACGCCGTGGCCGACGGGCGGCACGACGTCGTCCTCGACCTGTCGGACGTGATGTTCGTCGACTCCAGCGGGGTCGGCGTCCTGATCGCCACCCGCCGGCTGCTGCGCTCCTGCCAGGGTCGGATGCGGCTGATCCTGCCCGCGCGCGGCGCCGAGGACGGCAGCCACGTCAACCGCGTGCTCGCGGCGCTCGGCGTCCGCCGGCTCTTCGACGTCTACCCGGACGCGGAGTCGGCCCTCGACGAGAGTGCCGAACCGCTGTCGGCGTGAGCGGGCCGCCGACCCGTCGATCCGACCCGTTCATCCGATCAACCGATCGTCCACCGAGGGGACTACGATCCACACCCATGGACAGCGTCGAGTACGAGCGCACGATCGCGGCCCGCTTCGCGATCTTCGACCAGGACGGCAACGGGTACATCGACCGCGCCGACTTCAGCGCGGCCGCCAAGGCGGTCCTCGCCGAGTTCTCCGTCAAGGCCCGCTCCGACAAGGGGCAGGCGCTCTACGACGGGGCCGAGGCCTTCTGGCAGGGCATGGCCGGGATCGCCGACGTCGACGGCGACCAGCGGGTCACCCGCACCGAGTTCGTCACCGGGGCCGTCAAGCGCCTGCGGGACAACCCGCAGCGGTTCGCCGAGATCGCCCGCCCGTTCCTGCGCGCGGTCGCCGCGGTGGCCGACGAGGACGGCGGCGGGGTCGCCCCGGCCGCGGCCGAGCGGGCCCTGCGTGCCCTCGGCGTCGAGCCCGAGGCCTGCCGGACCGCCGCGGCCGAGCTCGCCGAGGACGGCGACGGCCGGATCGCCGAGGACGCGATCGTCGCCGCCTTCGCCGCCTACTGCACGACCGCCGAGCCCGACGCGTAGCGTGCGGCCCCCGCGCCCTGACGCGCGGCGGGGCGGCGGAACGTACGTCCGGATCCGGTGGCGCGCGCGCCCGCCGGGTGTCGCGGCGCGCCCGGATCGGGTGCCGGGGCGATCGGTTGCGACCGGCCTTGCGCGTACCGGGGCGACTACCGAGCGTCGGCGCGGGAGCGCGCGCGGTGCGCCCGCCGTCACGGCGCGGAGTCGGCGCGCGCCTCCGGTACGCTCCTTGGGATGCGAGTGGTTGAGAGGCGCGATCGTTCCGGAGCGGCCCCCGCGGCGGCCCCGGAGCCGGGTACGCCCGCCACCCGTGCCCGGTCGGGGCGGTCCGCGCCCCGATGTTCGATCCCCCGCGATGTGCGTCGCACAGTATGCAGGACGAGTACTCCTTCGCGCTGGAATATGCCTGAAGCGCTTGTTGGGGTGACGCAACGTCAATCATGCTGTGTCAACCGAGGGTCACTTTCCGTGATCCTCCCGAGGCGCGAGGCGATGTGTCCGCCGGTTCGGATGGTGTGAGCGGTGCAGGTGCTTCAGGTTGAGCTGCAGGTAGGCCCGGATCCCGCGGAGGTGGGGCGGGCCCGCAGGTGGGCGCGTTCCCGGCTCGCCGGGTCGGGCATAGGTGCCGACGAGCCGCTGGCCGACACGCTCCTGCTGCTGATCTCCGAGCTGGTGACGAACGCGGTCGTCCACACCGGCTGTCCGGCCGTGCTGCGCATCCGGATGCCCGCGGCCGACGACGAGTCCGCGGCCGTCCGCGTCGAGGTCGCCGACGCCAGCTCGCGGCCGCCCCGCCCGCGGCACGCCCAGGGCGACGACACCAACGGCCGCGGCCTGGAACTGGTCGACGGCCTCGCCGACCGCTGGGGCTGGCAGCCCGAGGGGGCCGGCAAGCGGATCTGGTGCGAACTCGACCGGACGCCGGGGGCCTGTACCGCGGAGGACGACGAGGCCGCGCTGCTCGCGGTCTACGGCTCGTACTCCGCCGCCGACATCTTCGAGGTCCCCGAGTCCCCCGGCGCCCTCCCCTCCGCCCCCGGCCTCTACGGAGGCCGCACCGCCTACTCCTGACGCCGCCCTCACCCCACCGCCCGGAACGTCCTGCGGTACGCGGTCGGCGCGACCCCCGTCGCCGCCTGGAAGTGCTGCCGCAACGACGCCGCCGTCCCGAACCCGGCGTCCCGCGCCACTTGGTCGACGGACAGCTCCGACGACTCCAGCAGGTGCCGCGCCCGCTCCACCCGCTGTCGCGCGATCCACCGCCCCGGGCTCATCCCCGTCTCCTCGCGGAAGCGGCGGGTGAACGTCCGCACCGACATCGACTCCAGCTCGGCGAGGTCCCGCAGCCGCAGCGGCTCGTGCAGCCGGGTCAGCGCCCAGGCGCGCGCCGCGGTCGTGGTCGCCGCGGACGGCTCGGGGACGGGTCGGCTGACGTACTGGGCCTGACCCCCGTCGCGGTGCGGGGGCACCACCGTCCGGCGCGCGATGTCGTTCGCGACCGCGCTGCCGTGGTCCCTGCGCACCACGTGCAGGCAGAGGTCGATCCCGGCCGCGACCCCCGCCGACGTCAGCACGTCGCCGTCGTCCACGTAGAGCACGTCCGGGTCGACGCGGACCTGGGGGTACAGCCGCTGCATGAGGTCCGTGCGCGACCAGTGCGTCGTGGCCCGCCGCCCGTCCAGGAACCCGGCCGCGCCGAGGACGAAGCTGCCGGTGCAGATCGACATCAGCCGGGTCCCGGGCCTGATGTGCGCCAGCGCCCGTGCCAGTTCGGCGGGGAGCACACCCTCCTCGAAGAGCGACGGGTGGTCGTACCCGGCCGGCACCACCACGGTGTCCGCCGTCGCCAGCGCCTGCGCGCCGTGCTCGACGTGCACCTCGAAGTCCGCCTGCGTCCGCACCCGTCCGGGGGCGAGCGCGCAGGTCAGCACCTCGTACAGGGGATCCCCGCCGGCGGTGCGGGTCAGCCCGAAGATCCGCGCGGGGATGCCGAGTTCGAACGGGACCACCCCGTCGAGCGCGAGCACCACGACGCGGTGGGCGCGGGGCGGTGCGGGCATCGGCGGTCCTCTCCCTGGTGTGCGCCGCGCGGTGGCGGGACGCGTAGGCGACAAGTCCGGGACGGGCGCGGTCATTCCCGGCCGCGGAGACATCCGGCCCGGCGAGGGGCGCCCCTGATCGCGCGGGGGTCGGGAGCCCGGGCGGTTCGAGCCGTTCGGCGCAGGGCCCCCGCAACGCCGGACCGGAGCCACGGCCCTGTCCGGCCTGCGACACCCGCCGCCAGTGGCCCGATCCTGACGACCCGTGGCCGTCGGGCCACTGGATCACGCCCGGGCTTCTCGGCGACGCTGGCCCCGTGACACGGACCGCCGCTGAACCCACCGCCCCGGACGGGGCGACGCCCCCGCGCGACCGCGCCCGAAGAGTCCACCGTGCCTGGACCGTCGCCGCCGTCGCCTTCGTGACCATCATCGGCGCGGCCGGCTTCGCCTCCCTGCCCGGGCTCCTCGTCGACCCCCTGCACCGGGAGTTCGACTGGTCGAGGGGCACGATCGGCGCGGCCGTGTCCGTCAACCTCGCGCTGTACGGGCTGACCGCCCCGTTCGCCGCCGCGCTCATGGACCGCTTCGGGATCCGCCGCGTCGTCGCCTGCGCGCTGACGGTCATCGCCGTCGGCACCACCGCGACGGTCACGATGACCGCGGCCTGGCAGCTCGTCCTCTACTGGGGCGTGCTCGTCGGCCTCGGCAGCGGATCGATGGCGCTCGCGTTCGCCGCGACCGTCACCAACCGCTGGTTCACGGCCCGCCGGGGCCTGGTGACCGGCGTCCTGACCGCGGCCGGCGCGTCGGGCCAACTCGTGTTCCTGCCGCTGCTGTCGTACCTCGTCGACGCCCACGGCTGGCGGCCCGCCGCGATCACCGTCGCGCTGACCGCGCTCGCCGTCGTCCCGTTCGTCTGGCTGCTGCTGCGCGACCACCCCGCGGACGTCGGCCTCGCCCCGTACGGCGGGACGTACGCCGAGAAGCCCGCGCCCGTCCCCGGCGCGGCCCGCCGCGCGGTGGCCGTGCTGCTCCGGGCGGCCCGCACCGGCCCGTTCTGGCTGCTCGCGGGCACGTTCGCGATCTGCGGGGCGTCCACGAACGGCATCATGAAGACCCACTTCATCCCCGACGCGCACGGCCACGGCATGCCGCTCACCGCCGCCGCGTCGCTCCTCGCCGTGATCGGCGTCTTCGACATCGTCGGCACCGTCTTCTCCGGCTGGCTCACCGACCGCTTCGACTCCCGCCGGCTCCTCGCCACCTACTACGCCCTGCGAGGGATCTCGCTCCTCTTCCTGCCGATGCTGATGGCCCCGACCGTCCGCCCCCCGATGCTGTTCTTCATCGTCTTCTACGGCCTCGACTGGGTCGCCACCGTCCCGCCCACCATCGCCCTGTGCCGCGAGCACTACGGCGACGACTCCGCCGTCGTCTTCGGCTGGGTCCTCGCCTCCCACCAGCTCGGCGCCGCCCTCGTCGCCTTCCTCGGCGGCTGGGCCCGCGACGTCTTCGGCGCCTACGACGTCGTCTGGTACGCCTCCGGCGCACTCTGCGCGGCGGCAGCCCTGATGGCACTCGTCCTCCGGGCCCGGCCGGCCGGAGCCGCGGGGGAGCGGGGGCGTGGGGGTCAGGCGCGGCCGGAGGCGATGCGTTTGGCGATGCGGTTCGCGTCGAGGGCGAGTTCGCGGAACATGCCGCTGATGGGGTTGGTGAAGCCGGTGAAGAAGAGGCCGGGGGCGGAGGGGAGGGGGCGGCGGCCGTGGGTGCGGGGGCGGCCGCGGGCGTCGAGGACGTCGAGGTGGCCGACGAGGTCCGAAAGGCCGCGCTGGTAGCCCGTGGCGGCGATGACGACGTCCGGGGTGACGCGTTCGCCGGAGGCGAGGACGACGTCGGTGCCGTCGAGCGCGGAGACCGCGGGCACGACCTGCACGCGGCCCGTGCGGACCGCCTTGACGAGCCCGACGTCCTGCACCGGGATCGCCCCCTGCCGCACCCGGGTGTAGAGCCCGCCGGTGGGCCGGGGGAGCCCGTGCGCGGAGAGGTCCGGCGTGCTCAGCCGGCTGACCGGCCCCGCGAGCCGGTCGACGAGCGCGACGGGCAGCCGCCGGACGAGAATGCCGGTGCGCTGCGACGGCCAGCCCAGCGTCGAGCGGCGCAGGATGTACGGCGGCGTCCGCACCGCGAGCCGGACCCGCGCGGCCCCGCCGTCGGCGAGGTCCGC
Source organism: Streptomyces sp. NPDC060194 (assembly GCF_042728285.1). Taxonomy (NCBI): domain Bacteria; kingdom Bacillati; phylum Actinomycetota; class Actinomycetes; order Kitasatosporales; family Streptomycetaceae; genus Streptomyces; species Streptomyces sp. NPDC060194. The sequence goes on from NZ_JBHWZH010000125.1 coordinate 11,098, forward strand.
GGCGATCTCCGCGCCGGTGTTCCCGACGCCGACGACGAGCACGTCGCGGTCGGCGTACGGCCCCGGGTTGCGGTACTCCGACGCGTGCAGCAACTCGCCCCGGAAGGTGTCCCGTCCGGGCCATTCGGGCACCTTCGGCGTGTGGTTGAAGCCGGTCGCGACGACCACCGCGCGCCCCGTCAGCCTGCGCCCGCCCGTCGCGTGCAGCAGCCAGCCGCCGCCGGCCGCGCCGGCCGCGCCGTCGGCGAGCCGCTCGACGCGCGTCACCTCGACGCCGGTCACGACCTCGATGTCGTGGTGCTCGGCGTACTTCTCCAGGTACCGGACCACGTCGTCCCGCCTCACCCACCGCCCGAACCTGCGCGGTATCGCGAGCCCCGGCAGCGCGGAGAGCCGCCGCGTGGTGTGCAGCCGCAGCCGGTCGTAGTGCCTGCGCCACGACGACCCGACGCCGGCCCCCTTCTCCAGGACGACCGTCCGCACCCCCCGCTTCCGCAGCGCGTACGCCACGGCGAGCCCACCGGGCCCGGCGCCGATCACGTACACGGGCCGTTCGTCGTTCACGCGCGGGGAGGGTGCCATGGCACGGGAGCGTACGGACGCGACCCTCCGCGCGGGGCGCGCGAGCGTGCCGATGCGGTTGCGAATTGATCACGTGCGGCGGGTGGTTCGGGCCCCCGCCGGGGCGCTACGGCCAGAGCAGGCCGCGGGTCCAGCCGGTGCCGTCGGGGGTGCGGCGGTAGTGGAGGCGCAGGTGGCGGCGGTGGGCCTCGCCCTGGAAGAACTCGGCCTCCTCGGGGGCGAGGACGTACGCGGTCCAGGTGGGCGCGTCGGTGTCGTGGGCGCGTTCGGCGCGGTCCCAGGCCGCCGCGGAGGCCTCCGCGAGCTCGTCGACGGAGGCGAGCGGGGCGCTCTGGGTGCCGGTCAGCGCGGCGGCGAGCGCGCCGGTCGAGCGGGCGTGCAGGCCGGCCTGCGCGACCTCCGGGGGCAGCGCGGCCACCCGCCCGCGCAGCCGCACCTGGCGGCCGAGCGCGGGCCAGTAGAAGTGCAGCGCCGCGCGCGGGTCCGCGGTCAGCTGGCGGCCCTTCGCGCTGGTCACGTGCGTCGCGAAGTGCCACCCGCGGTCGTCCGCGTCGTGCAGCAGCAGCGTCCGCACGTCCGGCCCGCCCGCCGCGTCCGCCGTCGCCAACTGCATGGCGTGCGGCTCGGGTTGCCCCGCCTCCACCGCGGCCGCGAACCACGCGCGGAACAGCGGCAGCGGGTCCTCCGGCGCGTTCGCCGGGTCGAACTCCGGCAGCTCGACGTCCCAGACGCGCTGGGCACGGAGCAGGTCGGTGAAGGCGTCGTGATCCATGCGCCGATTCTCGCGCGGGGAGCGGTGGATCGCGCGCACCGGGCGCGCATCCGGTTCCGCGCGGGCCGCGCGCGGGCGGGGCCCGGCTCAGGGCAGGGCGAGGGGCGGCAGGGTCGCGTCGTGGCAGAGCTGCGCGAGCACCACGCGATGCAGCAGCGCCGCGTCCACGAACTGGCCCTCCCGGGGCGGGCCGCAGCGCCAGCTCAGCGGGTACGTCTCGCCGTGCGCGGCGGGGATCCCGACGTACAGGTCCCGCGCCGCCGGGCCGAAGCACGTCGCCCCCGGCGGCCAGTCGTGGCCCGCGCTCGCGCCCGGGGCGAGCAGGAAGTACGTCCACCGGCCGCCGTGCACCTCCCGCACGACGGGGCCCGGCCGGCCCTCCGTCAGCGCGGCGAGGTGGTGCAGCACGGCCTCGCCCCGTACGCCCCGGACGCGGATCGCGTCGAAGTGGATGCCTGCGAGGCGGAGTTGGTGCCCGCGGGCAGGCACCCAGTCGGGGAGGTCTTCGCTCGTCATGGGTACGAGTGTCGACGCGATTGCGTAGCGTTACCAGGGGGGCGAGGTCCACATCGGTGCGTTGTGGGGAGAACGGTTGTGAGCGGAGACGGTCCTTCGGCCGCGCGGCGGCACACGGGCGAGCTGATCAAGGCGTTCCGCCGGAGCGCGGGGCTGACGCAGCGGCAGCTGGCCGATCGGCTGCTCGTGTCGGAGTCGCTCCAGGGGGCGTACGAGCGCGCCGAGCGCATTCCGTCGCGTGAGTACCTCACCGAGGCGGATCGGGTGCTGAACGCGTTCGGAGCGGTCGAGGCGTGCGCGGAGTTGATGGATGCGGAGAAGTATCCGCCCCAGTTTCAGGGGTGGGCCCGGCTCGAGGCCGACGCGATGGCAATCAGCGCCTACGAGTGCATGCTCGTACCGGGACTTCTCCAGCCCGAGGGCTATGCGCGTGAGCTCTTCGGCATGCGAGTTCCGGCGCACCATGAGGAGGAGGTCGAGCGCTTCGTGCAGGCCCGACTCGACCGCCAGGCCGTCCTCCGCCGTCAGCCCCTTCCCATCGTCGGATTCGTCGTGGAACAGGCCGTCTTCGAGCGCCCGTTGGGCGGCGTGAGCCAGCACCGCAAGACGTTGGGCCACATTTTGGAATGCATCCGTGCCATGCCCCACCTCGTGATGCAAGTGATGCCCACGCACGTCGAGCGTCACGTATCGATGGGCGGAGCGATGCAGCTCCTGACCACGTCCACAGGCAAGAATCTCGTATACGCCGACCGGCAGCTCGGCGGTACGTTGTTGTCGAGACCGGACGAGGTCGCTGTCCTCATGGAGCGCTTTGGCACCCTGCGAGCTCAGGCTCTGAACCCGGCCGAGTCAGTTGACCTCATCGAAAGGATCGCGAGCAAACTATGACCGCTGGATCGGCCCGCCCTGAAGGCACCACCAGCGACGGGCGCTCCCGCGACGACGTTGCACTTACGTGGCACAAGTCCTCTTACAGCAACGATGAGGGCGAGGCATGCATAGTGATCGCCCACGGTCCGGACGACGCCGTGCACGTCCGGGACTCCAAGCTCGCGCCGAGCGCGCGCACGCTCACCGTCGCCGCCGCCACCTGGTCCGCGTTCGTCGCCCTCGCGGTGAGCGCATGACGCGCCGGTCCGCGGCGAAACGCACCGCGGACGCGCGGCGGGCCGCGTCCCGGCCGGTGCACAGCGGCCGCGTGCGGGAGTGGCACGGCGAGGAGGGCTGGGGCGTCCTGACCACGGACGCCCTGCCGGAGGGCGTCTGGGCCCACTACTCCGTGCTCGTCGTGGACGGCTTCCGCGAACTCGCCCCGGGGCAGGCGGTCACCTTCACCGTGGAGGCCGTCCACCAGGACGGCTACCCCCACCGCGCCCTCCAGGTGTGGCCGACCGCCTGACGCCCTGCGCGGCAGCACGCGAACGGCCACCGGTGCCGTCCCCGCGTCCGCGGCTCACCGCGAGCCGTAGAGCCGGACCTCCGCCCGCAGCGGCCCCAGCTTCTCGGTGACGAGGGCGCGCACGTCGGGCCAGGGCAGTCCGCCGAGCCCGCAGCCGAGCGCGGGGACGGCGAGGCTGGACAGCTCCAGCTCGCCGACGACGCGCACGAGGTCGTCGAGGCCGTCGCGGACGTCCTCGATCCGGGACGCGTCGCGCCAGTGCCGCTTGGTCGGGAAGTGCAGCACCCAGCGGCCGTGCGGCAGCGCGACCGGCAGGACGCGCCCCGCCCGCACCCTCCCCTCCGCGCACGCGGTCGCGTACGCCGCGAACACCTCCGGGTGGGCGCGCTTGAACTGCAGCGCCAGGCCCTTCCCCATCACCCCGACGGTGTTGACCGGATTGACCAGCCCCTGCGCGCCGCCCCGCGCCAGGTCCCCCCTCGCCTCGACGATCACCCGCCCGCTCCCCTCGAAGTCCTGCGGACAGGTCTACCAGGAGGGTCTGACACCGCGCGTCGCGCGGGGCGAGGCGTGTGACGCGCGGCGTGCCGGTGAGGCGCGCGGCCGGTGGATCCGCCCGCCGGCCGGTGTCCCCTCGCTCACTGCCCGACGAGCGCCGCCGTCGTGCCCAGGGTGCGCCAGCCGCCTGCCTTGCGCTGCTCGATCCAGACGGGGTGGGAGGAGGGCTGGCGGGTGGGGTCGAAGGAGAGGGAGCCGGTGAGGTCGGGGACCTCGACGTCGGCGAGGCGGGACTGGAGTTCCTCGCGGACGATCTCGACGGGGAGGGGGTTCTCCGGCGGGGTGTCGGCGCGCAGGTCGCGCAGGGCGGTGGCGACGGCCGTGGCGGCCTGGTACTCCTCCAGGGTGCCCAGGCCGTCGGGGAAGTCGTAGGCCGGGCGGTCGGCCGCGACGCGCTTGCAGAGTTCGGGGGACAGGGGCGCCTCGCACTCCGCGCGCACCAGCCCGCGGGACACGCTCCGGACCCGGAGCACGCCGTCCGGGACGGCCCCCTCGTCCGCCGCACCGGCGTACCGCGCGCAGCCCCGCTCGGTGTCGGGCGCACCGACGACCGGCTTCGCGAAACCGGCCCGGTCCAGCGCGGTCGCCGACGCCGCGAGGTCGGAGGAGGCCACGTTCAGGTAGACCGCGTCGGGGCGGTGCTTCTCCAGGGCGTCCTGGACGGCGACCCGCCCGATCCGGTCGGGACGCGCCTTTTCGACGGCGACCGTCGCCCCGCGCGCCTCCAGCGGCAGCGCCTTGCTCAGCGCGTCGGTGTGCACGGCGGGTCCGTCGCCCATGACCAGCAGCCGGCGCACGTCGTGCCGCGTGTTCAGGTACGCCGCGACACCGGCGGCCTGGTCGGCGGGGGTGGTCGCGAGGGCGAACGGCGGGTTCTCCGCGACCGGCCGCTGCACGGCGTCGCAGGTGCGCAGGCGGGGGACGGGATAGGTGTCCGCCGGCAGGTCGCCGAGCGCGTCGGGGTCGCCGATGACGGCGATCACCTCGGGGTGTTCCTCGAGCAGCCCGTCGTAGCCGATCATCCCGTCGAGCGACCGGAAGGCGGACGGCTGGTCGATGCCGAGGACCTCGATCGCCGGCAGGCCCGGCGACCGGGCGGCCATGTCCTCGACGGCGAGCCGCGCGACGCTCGTCTGGATCTGGTGGTTGGGGTTCGCACCGTCGCCGACGACCACGATCGTGTAGACGGCCTCGGCGGGGAACTCGGCGGCGGACGAGTCCGGGTGGTCGTCGCGCCCGATCGCGAACGTCACGCCGGCCGTCAGCGCCGTCGCCACGCCCGCGCCGACGATCGCCTTGACCACCGAGCGACGCGGCGGGCGCGCGGACGGCCGCGCGAGGCGTCGGAAGCGCGAGGTCCCGCGACCGGCGGGCGTCAGCGGGACGACGCTGGTGGCGTCGGGGTCGGACGCGGGGGAGGGGGCGGGCGCGGCCGCCTCCGCCGCGGTGCGCCGCGCGAGGGGCCAGCGCCTGCGCGGCGACGGCGTGGGCCACGGGGGCCGGGGGGCGGACGACGGGTCGGCGTACGGCGCCGTCACCGGCCGCGGGGGCACCGCCCGCTGCGGCGGACGGCTCCGCCGGGTGTCGGAGCC